>DAOTHZ010000173.1:0-1519 GCA_035447945.1 Syntrophomonas sp. | reverse complement strand
ACAGACGAGCAGGTCAACCGGGTCACGGCTGCACTGTTCCGGGAAGCAAACACCCCCGAGGCTTTGGCTGCCATGGAGCAGAGCGAGTTGGAGGAAAGGATCAAGGGGGTCGGGCTTTACAAAAACAAAGCCCGCAGTATCAAGAATCTTTCACTAATGCTGTTGGAAAAGTATGACGGTGAAGTACCGGGAGATTATGACGCCCTGCTGCAGCTGCCCGGAGTTGGTACCAAGAGCGCCAATGTGGTCATGGCGGTAGGTTTTGACCGTCCTGGACTGGGTGTGGATACCCACGTGCAGCGGGTGACCAACCGTCTGGGAATCGTTCAGGAGAAAACCCCGGAAAAAACCGAAAAGGCCCTTAAAGCACTGCTGCCGGAAAAGCGCTGGAGCATCAGTCATCATTTGTTCATCTTCCATGGGCGCCAGGTCTGCAAAGCCCGCCGTCCGGACTGTGAAAATTGCTGCGTAGAGGATCTGTGCGCCAAGGTTTTCCGGTAATAAGTTTCCTTGGAGGAGACCGGCTCCCAGCGGACGAAGGCATAAACCACTGAAAACCTGACAGGCAAAACGGATTAAAGTACAAACGCAGCCAAGATAACATTTTTATACGGAAGATAATTGCCATATTTACAATGTTTGTTCAATTACAGTAAAATAGAAATGCTGAGTAAATTATTAAGGGGGAATTTGTTTTGAAGAAAAGACTGGCACTTATTCTGGTAATCTGTTTATCCCTGACCCTGCTGATCGCCGGCTGCGGCAACAAAGCGGATCAGACCACCCCGCCCGAACAGCAGCAGACAGGCGACACTTCCTTCCAGGACATCAAAGATCAGGGTTATTTCACCCTCGGTTTGGATGATGCGTTCCCGCCCATGGGATTCCGGGAAGAAGGCACCAATGAAATCGTCGGTTTTGACATTGACCTGGCCAAAGAAGCCGCCAAGAGAATGGGCGTGGAAGTGAAATTCCAGCCGGTGGTATGGGATACGGTTATTGAGGAATTGAACAACGGCAACATTGACGTGATCTGGAATGGTCTGACCATCACTCCGGCCCGTCAGGAGCAGATCGCTTTCACCAAACCTTACATTTCCGATCGTCAGATCATCGTCGTGCAGAAGGGCTCCGCCATCACCAATAAAGCGGGTCTGGCCGGCAAGAAAGTCGGTATCCAGGCAGCCAGCAGCGCCATCGAAGCGGTGGAAAAAGATGCCGCTACGTTTGAATCTCTGGGGGAATTGGTGCAATTCGACAACAACAACGATGCCCTGCTGGATCTCAAATCCGGTCGGCTCGATGCAGTTGTGGTTGATGAAGTCGTAGGACGTTACTATCTGGCCAAACATGCCGAAGACTATGATGTTATGGAAGAAAATTTCGGCTCGGAAGATTTTGGCATAGGTGTCAGAAAGACTGACAAGACTTTCTTGGAAGAACTGCAAAAAGCGTTGGATGCCATGAAAGCTGACGGAACTTCCGCAGAGATCTCCAAGAAATGGTTCGGCGAAGACAT
>DAOTHZ010000172.1:0-1616 GCA_035447945.1 Syntrophomonas sp. | reverse complement strand
GACCTGATCGCCTTCCTAGCCGACTTACAGAAGCAGGGTTTCGTGATTACCCCATTGCAGGACAAAAACCGCGATGGCGAACGATTTCTGCTGCGTGAAATCGATCCCTTCACCTTCTTGGGCGTTTTTAACCGGGGCATACGCGACGAACAGCGTTTTGCCATTATCACGCAGATGAAGCGCCACTTTCAGCTTCAAAGCCAGGTGCCGTCTGACTTTTCCGGCATACCAGTTCTCAACAATCAAAAATCGTGGCTCTTTCCCTATCAGGAAAGTAGAAAACCGGATGACATTCCTCGTTTATGGCGTGTTTTCCGACTTGCTCTGCAAAAAAATCCTTTTCAGAATCGGGATTTTTTGACCGCCTTTGATGAAGCATTGACTGTCTCAAACGTCAACATCAACCTGACAATGGGTTTGTTTTGGGTCCGTCCTCATACCTTCCTGAGTCTGGACAGTCAGATCCGCAATTATCTGAACATCACCATGCCCAAGGGTGGCTTGACAGCCAAGTTCTATGCCGACATTGTCCGGAAATTTGCCACTCAGGAACGGTCCTTTCTTGAACTCTCTCTTTCTGCCTGGGAATCAGGCCGCAAACCGACCGATAATGGCAATCACCCTATTTCACCTCCGCCAACGCCCAGGAGCAAAGATGTTACTTATTGGCTCGTTGGCGCTTACTGGGATGACCGCGACCCCCAAGATCAAACAGCCCGCTTTCTCGACGAAGGCATTTGGGAAAATGGCTACCTCGACCGCTATCTGGAAGACGTAAGGGCCATGAAGGTGAATGACAAAATCGCTATCAAGGCTGCTACTACCCAGCGAAAAAACCTGCCCTTCGACGGTCAAGGCCACACCGTATCGCTCATGATCATCAAAGCTGTCGGGACAATTGTGGCCAATCGGGGCGACGGCCGTACCGTTGAGGTCGAGTGGGAACCGGACTTTGCGGAAAAATCCTGGTACTTCTACACCAATCGCAGCACCGTCTGGCGGTTGCGTACCGACGACAATTACAACCTCAAGCCGTATAGTGAAAAGCTGATAGAGTTCATCTGGGGCGGGCAACCTCAAGATTATGCCTGGTTTGCGGCCCAGTGGTGGGGCGAGCAGAAGTCAGGCAAAGCCTCCCTGCAACCATTACCGGATGGCAGCCATACACCCTACGGCGTTGAAGATATGTTGGCCGCCGGGGTCTTTTTGACCGAAGCGCAGATTCACCAGATGCTGGAACGCCTGAGTACGAAGAAAGCGATGATCTTGCAAGGCGCGCCGGGTGTGGGCAAAACCTTCATCGCCCGCAAACTGGCCTACGCACTGATGAATGAGGTGGATAACGGCCGTTTGGAGATGGTCCAGTTCCACCAATCCTACGCCTACGATGACTTTGTGCGCGGGTATCGGCCGCTGCCGGGAAAAGCAGGCAGCTTTGGCCTGCAAAACGGCGTTTTCTTTGAGTTCTGCCAAAAGGCTGCCCAAGACCCTGACCGGGAATATGTGTTCATCATCGACGAAATCAACCGGGGCAACCTGAGCCTGATTTTTGGCGAACTGCTGATGCTCATCGAAGGCGACAAGCGCGGCCCGGAGTTTGCCGTGCCCCTGGTCTA
>DAOTHZ010000171.1:0-1692 GCA_035447945.1 Syntrophomonas sp. | reverse complement strand
GTGTGTTGCCGCTGGGCCATAAAAACTCCATGGAAAGCGTCATGGCTCAGTTGCCCGGCATTATCAGTCAGTTCAAGGCCGGGAAAAAAGAGACTCCGTCAAGTTAAAAGAATGTGTTAAGAGAATGTTCCTGGGAAATTAAACACTCGGGCTTGCCCATCGTCTTTTTTTGCTGTATTCTGTTGGCATTGTCACGCAAGCACTGAATAACGTTTGGAAAGGATGATTTTTAATGCCCCGAAATCCCGCAGTTACCATAGAAATGGAAAGCGGCGCTCAAATCGTGATTGAATTATATCCTGAAATCGCGCCCAACACGGTCCGCAATTTTGTAGCCCTGGTCAGTTCCGGCTATTACGACGGAGTGATTTTTCACCGTGTCATTCCCGGCTTTATGATCCAAGGAGGATGTCCGCAGGGAACCGGGACGGGCGGACCGGGCTACAGTATAAAAGGCGAGTTTTCTGCCAACGGATTTGCCAATCCGCTCCAGCATGATCGCGGGGTTATCTCCATGGCCAGAACCTCCATGCCTAACTCAGCCGGTTCCCAGTTCTTTATCATGACGCAAAAATCACCTCACCTGGATGGACAATACGCCGCTTTCGGCAAGGTGATTTTAGGCCTGGAAGAGGTCGATCGGATCGTCAGTGTGGACCGCAGCCGCAACGACAAACCATTTGAGGATCAGCGCATGGCGAAAGTCACCGTGGATACCTTTGACACAGTCATCGGTCCCGTGGAAAAGAATTAACTGCCTCCCGGCGAAAAAAGCTGTATCCTGGCTAGGCTCTGGATACAGCTTTTTTATTGCCTGCAGCCTTCCAGGAACAGACTATCGCCCGGTCCCGGCAGAAGCAACTCTGTTTTAACTCACCAGGCTGGCCGTTGCCGCCGGGTAAGTACGCTGCAATTGGATTCCGCTGCAGCCTTTTTGCTGCAGGATGCTCCCAACCGTGCTCATTGCCAAATGCGGAAAATTGTTTTGCTGACTCAGGTGCGCCAGGAATACCTGCAGCTTGTCTTTATGCGGAACCCTCGCCAATAGGGCACCCGCTTCCTGATTGGAAAGATGTCCCTGCGGACCGCTGATGCGCTTCTTCAAATAAGATGGATAAGGCCCCTCTTTAAGCATCACCGGATCATGATTCGATTCCAGAATCAATATGTCGGCATAGGCCAGCGCAGTTTCCACCGTAGGCGTTATTCGCCCCAGATCGGTAGCCAGTACGGTTTTATATTGAGCCTCCAAGACACAGAAACCGACTGGATCAGCCGCATCATGTGGAATGGCAAAAGACTCTATTTTGACCCTTCCCAAATTTATAGCCGAGCCCAGCTCACGGCAGCACTCGCGAGGCAGTTTGTCCCGGCAAGGAATCTTTTCCCAGGTTGCCGGACGGGTATAAACCGGTATCTGGTAACGCCGCACCAACACATCCAAGCCCTGGATATGATCACTATGTTCATGGGTCACGAATATCGCATCCAACTGACTGGCATCAAAACCAACTTCCGCCAGCCCTTTTTCAATCCGGCGTGCGCTTATGCCGGCATCAATCAGGATCTTGCGCCCGCCCATGGCTATTAAAGCAGCATTGCCAGTACTGCCGCTGGCCAGAATATGTATCTGCATGTCATTGCTCCTTGTGTTATTAATCAAACTGCCAGTTAAATTATCACTGGGCTGCA
>DAOTHZ010000170.1:0-1726 GCA_035447945.1 Syntrophomonas sp. | reverse complement strand
CTGTAAACGTTACGGCTGTCTTCATTCAATTTAGACAGATCAGTCGCCACATAGGTGGGGATGATTGCATAGTGGTCAGTAACCTTGCTGTCATCTACAAACCGCTTGGCCGATTTATCAATCGCCAGCTTGCCAAAATCCTTAATTCTAATGACTGCGTCCTTGAAGGCGGCATTCTTGTACAGGCCATTCAGAACTTTGGGAATTTCACTAATAATATCGGTAGATAATACCCGACTGTCTGTTCTCGGATAAGAGATCAGTTTTTTCTCATAGAGGCTCTGGGTGATTTCCAAGGTTTTATCAACCGGAAGTTTGAATTTCTTGTTGGCCTCCGATTGCAATTCAGCCAGATTAAAAAGCAGCGGAGGGGGCTCCTTTTTAACTTTAATCTCGACTTTCTTGACGGTGGCTTCGTGTCCATTTATCTTGTCAATAATTGCCTGCGCTTCTTCCTGGCTAAAATATTTTTCCTCTTCACCAGATTGATCGTCCTTTTTGGTGCCCTTGTTCTTTGTGGGCTGCCATTTTCCCTTATAGGCAATACCGCTCGTTTGAGACAAAAAGCTGGCCATCACCCCATAATGGACTTTGGGCACAAAGTCCCTGATTTCCAATTCACGATCGACGACCAACCCCAGAACACAGGTCATCACTCTGCCAATGGCAATGACCGACCGCTTGTCCTCTTTTAGCCGGGCCCCCAACTCCTTGCCATAGCGACAGGTGTAAATTCTGCTGAAATTCATCCCAAACAGCCAATCCTCTTTGGCGCGGCAATAGGCTGCCCGGCCCAGGGGATCGTACGCATGAATATCCTTGGCTTCCTCGATGCCTCTTCTGACCGCATCTTCCGTCTGGGAGGATATCCAGACTCGTTTGGCCGGTTTATCCGTTTTGCTTTCCTGATAAACCAGGCGAAATATATACTCCCCTTCGCGTCCGCTGTCGGTACAGGAGTAAATCATGGATACATCCTCACGGTGCATCAGTTTTTTGATCACTTCAAATTGTTTTTTGGCACCGGCATTATTAACGATCTCATATTTATATTCCTGTGGTATGATCGGCAGATGCTCCACCCGCCATGATTTATAGGCCGGATCGTAGGCCTCCGGGTAGGCCATCGTCACCAGATGACCATAGCACCAGCTAATGATGGCATTATCGTTTTCTGCAAATCCCCGGCTCCGATCGGACTTGGATATTTCAACCCCTAATACACTGGCAAAGCTGTCCGCCACCGATGGTTTTTCAGTTATATACAAATTTTTCATCAATGTTTTTCCTCGCGTCCAAAAACGAATCATGCAGATAAATTTTTCTGTAACCACTGCTATCATAGCAGATTCGCAAAAACAAACCCGTTTTCCTGCAAGTTATACTGCTTGATTCTTAAAAGCATTTCATCTGATTATCAAATAAAAACACAGTAATCACAGTAGCTCATGGTAACAACATCAAACATAGATCACTATTGCTTTTTTTAAAAAATGCAGTAAACTATTGCTAGATATTTAGATGATGTTCTAAATATCTAACAATCAACATGAAGGTGAAATGTTATGCTGTTTAATCATGTGTTTAAAGCTCTATCCGATTCAACCCGCCGGCAAATTCTGAATATGCTGCAGATGGGTGATCTCACGGCCGGAGATATCGCCGAGCAATTTGCCATGACCAAACCCAGTATATCGCATCATCTCAATATCCTGAAACAGGCCAA
>DAOTHZ010000169.1:0-1765 GCA_035447945.1 Syntrophomonas sp. | reverse complement strand
GTATATGAAGTATTTGCTGTTGCTGGCTGATGGCATGGCCGATTATAAATACGATGTTCTGCAGGACAAAACCTTGCTGGAGTATGCCCATACGCCGAACATGGACAAACTGGCACCCTTGTCGCAGCTGGGCATGGCTCGCACCGTGCCGGAAGGCTATCCCCCCGGCAGTGATGTCGCCAATTTGGCGGTGATGGGTTATGATCCGCGCCGGTATTATACGGGTCGCTCTCCCCTGGAAGCAGTCAGCCTGGGTGTGGCGATGGGCGAGCAGGATCTGAGCCTGCGCTGCAACCTGGTAACACTTTCCGATGCGCCCGACTACAGGGACAAGGTGATGCTGGACTACAGTGCCGGAGAGATCAGCACGGCAGAATCGGCCCAACTGATTGATGCGATCGGCAAAGCGCTGGGCAGCGATGAACAGAGTTTCCACCCCGGTATCAGTTACCGTCATCTGCTGTTGTGGAGAAATGCCTTGGGCAAATCCCTGCAGTTGACGCCTCCCCATGACATTTCCGACCGGGTCATTGGTTCTTACCTGCCTCAGGGTGACGACAGTCAAATCCTGCTGCAGATGATGCAAGCCAGTCAGGCCATTTTGACCAACCATCCGGTCAATCTGGCCCGCCTTGAGCAGGAGCTTCCTCCAGCCAACTCCATTTGGCTGTGGGGCGAAGGCAGCCGGCCGGCCATGGACAGCTTTGCAGACAAATACGGGTTGCAGGGTTCGGTGGTTTGTGCGGTCGACCTGGTCAAGGGTCTGGGCCTGTGCGCCGGTCTGACCCCGGTCCAGGTGGAAGGTGCCACCGGTGCGATTAAAACGAACTTTGCCGGCAAGGCACGAGCCGCTTTGGATGAACTGAAAAGAGGCCAGGATTTCGTTTATCTTCATATCGAATCACCTGATGAAGCCGGTCATCAGGGCGAAATGGAAAGTAAAATCTGGGCGATTGAACAGATTGATCAGCAGGTGCTGGGGCTGATTCTTGCGGAAATGGATAATTTTGATGATCTACGGCTGTTGATCATGCCCGATCATCCCACTCCGATTCGCATCAGGACCCACACGTCGGATCCGGTTCCGTTTATGCTCTATGACAAAAACCACCCGCAAGCCTCCTCCGCCCGGGCGTTCCATGAAACGACCGCCGCCGAGGGAATCTTCTTTGCGGATGGTTATCAGCTGATGGATTATTTTATCAAGGGATGATTTTTATGGACAGTCCCCAAAAATCATTTTGCATACGGTAGCTTGCATCTCTTCCCGGCTGGTGCTGGTCTGGTGCAGAATCGGTTTTTGCTCCAGTTCCCGGATGGCAGCCGGGATTTCTATGCCGGTATGATGAGAAAGCAGATTCAGGCTGGCAAATTCGTCCTGGCCTACTATCGCCTCTGCGCCCAGCAGTGCTTCGGCCACGCTCGGCGCAAATTTAAACGGACTGGCGGTCGAAGCAATAACTGTCGGGGTCGTATCTCCGTGTATGGAAACGTAGCGCTGGTAAACACACCAGGCAATGGCCGTATGGGTATCCAGCAAATAATGATGCTTTTCCCAGACTTGTTTGATCGCATCCATCGTTTCACGATCATTGCCGCAATCCGCCCAGAACAACTGCTGAATTTTTTGCAGAACTTCTTCATCCACCTGATAACTGCCCTGGTTCTTGAGTTCCTCCATCCAACGCTTTACTTTTGCGGCATCATGGCCGGTTAATTCATAGAGCAGTCTCTCCAGGTTGGAGGAGATGAGAATATCCATGGA
>DAOTHZ010000168.1:0-1768 GCA_035447945.1 Syntrophomonas sp. | reverse complement strand
TGCGGAAGTACATGCGCTGCGGCAGGCAGGTGCAATGGCAGCAGGGGCGACCATTTATGTGAGCCTGGAGCCCTGCTGTCATCATGGTCGTACCCCGCCGTGTGCAGACGCGCTGATCAAGGCCGGTATTAAAAGAGCGGTGATTGCTACCTTGGACCCTAATCCGCTGGTGGCCGGGAAAGGCATGCAAAAATTGCTGGATGCAGGGATTGAAGTGGAAATAGGGGTTTTGGAAGCGGAAGCCTGCAAGCTCAATGAAGGATTTTTTCAATACATTAAAACCAAACGACCATTGGTCGCCATCAAGACGGCTATGACACTGGATGGAAAAATCGCGGCCAAAAGCGGAGACTCCCGCTGGATTACAGCTGAAGATACCCGCAACTATGTGCATCAATTGCGTGGCGTTTATGATGCCATCCTGGTCGGGATCGGAACGGTTTTACAAGATGATCCCCGGCTCAACGTAAGGCTGGAAAACTGTGATTATAGTGATCCTGTCAGAGTCGTCATCGACAGTCATCTGGAAATCCCCATGTACAGTCAAATCGTCTCCACCAGCCGGCAACAGCGCAGCATCATCTTCTGCGCCGCCGATGCCGACCAGGCCCGCCAAACCCGTTTGGAAGAAGCCGGCTGCGAAGTGCAGCGGGTCAACAGCTGCGAGGGCAAGCTGCAGTTGGAGGAAGTGCTGGATCGTCTGGGGGAGATGAAACTTTGCACCTTGCTGGTGGAAGGGGGAGGAACCATCAACGCTGCTTTTTTGGAAAATGGCCTGGCTGATAAAGTGTACTGGTTTATTGCTCCCAAGATTATCGGCGGACAAGCTGCGCCTACACCTGTCGAAGGCCGGGGGTTTGACTTCATGAAAGAAGCGCTGGAGCTGGAATCGTTCGAAATAACCAGATTTAGCCGTGATATTCTGCTCACCGGACTGATTCAAAAATAACAGGGGATACTTCGTCCCAAACAGGAGTGATAAAAATATTTACCGGAATTATTGAAGAAAAAGGAACCATTAACCGCATCGACAAAGGAATACAATCGTCCCGTATCGAAATAAAAGCCCGCACTGTCCTGGAAGGTACCAAAATCGGAGACAGTATCGCCATCAATGGCGTATGTCTTACGGTTACCTCTTTAGGAGACCATCATTTTACAGCGGATATCATGGCCGAGACCCTGGCCAAAACCAATTTGGGGCAGATGAACAGCGGACAGCCGGTCAATTTGGAAAGAGCTTTGCGCCTCAGCGATCGTCTGGGCGGTCATCTGGTACAAGGTCATGTTGATGGGCAGGGGATCATTGCCGAGCAAAAAAAGATGGATATTGCCACCATCTTGCGCATCAAAGCCGAGCAGGACCTGCTGGCCTACATTGTAAAAAAAGGTTCCATTGCCATTGACGGCATCAGTCTTACGGTTGCCGACCTGCTGGCCGACAGTTTTACCGTATCGCTGATCCCGCATACTTTTGCCAATACGACCCTGGGATATAAAAAGCCCGGTGATTCCGTCAACCTGGAAACAGACATTATCGGCCGTTATGTGGAAAGATTGCTGGGAAATAATTCTCAAAGGGAAAAATCCGGCATGAGCAAGGGATTTCTGGCTGAGAATGGCTTTATATAAGTAAGGAGCATTCCTGTAATCCTTAAAAACAGTCTTTGAAAAAAGAGACGCCCACCAATACAATTGAATTGTGCTGAATCCCGCAAAGATGGCACAAAACAATTGAAAGAGAGGCGTCCCTATATGAAAAATACAC
>DAOTHZ010000167.1:0-1791 GCA_035447945.1 Syntrophomonas sp. | reverse complement strand
TACGGAGCTTTGCTGACCGATAAGCAGCGCCGTATTTTAAAAGACTATTATGAAAATGATTTTTCCTTGTCGGAAATCGCTGATGATATGAATACCAGCCGCCAGGCAGTGTATGACCTGATTAAAAGAGCCGAACACCAATTGATGCAATACGAAGCCAAACTGGGTCTGCTGGATAAGCTCAAAACGACCCGCCGACAGATGGAAACCGTCTGCGAATTGCTCAGTCAAGAAGAGCCTGATGTCGAACGGTTGCTGGAAGCCCGGCGGATTTTACAAGAAACCATGGAGCTGCTGTAGAAAAGGAGAGATATCGTGGCATTTGAAGGACTGTCAGACCGCCTGCAGGAAGTATTCAGAAAGCTGCGCGGCAAAGGCAAAATCTCCGAAGAGGACGTCAAGTTGGCGATGCGGGAAGTGCGCCTGGCGCTGCTGGAGGCTGACGTCAATTATAAAGTAGTGAAAAACTTTGTGGCAACTGTCAGCGAGCGGGCGGTAGGTCAGGAAGTGATTCAGAGCGTTACTCCCGGACAGCAAATCGTTAAGATTGTCTATGACGAAATGACCCAGTTGATGGGCGGCAGCGAAACCAAACTTAACCTGTCCTCCAAACCGCCCACCGTAATCATGGCGGTCGGACTGCAGGGTGCCGGCAAGACCACTACGGTGGCCAAGCTGGCCCGCAACCTGGTCAAGCAAGGGCGCCGGCCGCTGATGGTAGCCGCTGATGTGTATCGCCCCGCCGCCATCAAACAGCTGCAGGTGCTGGGCGAACAGTTGAACGTGCCGGTTTTTTCAATGGGGCAGGGGAATCCGGTCAATATCGCCAAAGCCTCGATGGAGTATGCCCATAGCAACAACCGTGATATTGTTATCATTGATACTGCCGGACGGCTGCACATTAATGAAGAATTAATGGATGAACTGGTCCAGATTCAAGAAGCGGTCGAACCGCATGAGACCTTGCTGGTGGTCGATTCCATGACCGGACAGGATGCGGTGACGGTAGCCGAGTCTTTTAATGAACAATTGGGTATTACCGGACTGATTTTGACCAAACTGGACGGCGACACCCGCGGCGGTGCAGCGTTGTCTGTCAAAGCCGTAACCGGGCGGCCCATCAAGCTGGTGGGCATGGGGGAAAAACTCGATGCCCTGGAAACTTTTTATCCGGACCGGATGGCTTCGCGCATCCTGGGCATGGGCGACATCCTCAGCCTGGTGGAAAAAGCCCAGGAGAATTTCGACGAGCAAAAAGCCCGCGAAATGGAGATGAAGATTCGCAAGCAGGAGTTTAGCC
This sequence comes from Syntrophomonas sp., assembly GCA_035447945.1. Lineage (GTDB taxonomy): Bacteria > Bacillota > Syntrophomonadia > Syntrophomonadales > Syntrophomonadaceae > Syntrophomonas_B. The sequence goes on along the minus strand of DAOTHZ010000167.1, from coordinate 491 downwards.
TGGAGGACTTCCTGGACCAGATGCAACAGGTTAAAAAAATGGGACCACTGCAGGATCTGCTGGGCATGATTCCCGGTATGGGCAAGCAAATGAAAGGGATGGATGCCCAGATTGATGAAAAGGAAATGCTGCATGTGGAAGCCATCATCAAATCAATGACGATCCAGGAACGACGCAATCCTACCATCCTTAACGGCAGTCGCAAGAAACGGATCGCCGCGGGCAGCGGTACCAGGGTGCAGGATGTGAACCGTTTGCTTAAGCAGTTTGAAGAGTCCCGCAAGCTGATGAAACAGCTCACCGATGCGGGCGGCAAAAAAGGCAAACGAGGCTTTATGCCGGGCATGAAGTTTCCACTGCAATAATTTTTTTGGCTTACTTTAGCTGCGGCAGGTTTCTAGGCCAGACCGCAATGCACATAAAGTAGAGATAATAACAAGGAGGTGACAATATGGCAACAAAAATCCGCTTAAAGAGAATGGGAGCCAAGA
>DAOTHZ010000166.1:0-1979 GCA_035447945.1 Syntrophomonas sp. | reverse complement strand
GTTACTGTGCCCAGACCGCCACCTTCGATCATGACCGGTCCACCCATGCCAATATTGGCATTGCGAGCGGCAATAATTACATCGCAGCAACCCAGCAGGGCAGCGTTGCCGGCGAAACATGGGCCGGAAACAATGCCCACCATTGGGGCTTTGCCACTGAATCCCCCAAACATACCGAATGTTGACAAGTCCAGACCAGCGATCATGACGCCTTCAGCATCAACATCACCCGGTCTGCCGCCTCCGCCCTCACCGAAGAAAATCAACGGAAGCCGCTGTTCATGCGCCAGTTTTAACATACGATCGATCTTCTTGTGATTGAAAAAACCTTGTGTTCCGGCCAAGACCGTATAATCATAAGCCAAAACCATGCAACGTGCTTTCTCTTCGCCGAAGCTGCTGCTGTTTACCGTGCCTACGCCGGCGATCATTCCGTCAGCCGGGGTTTTGACCATAAGCTCTTCGGTTGATCTGCGCTGACGTTGGGCAGCAATGGCCAACCCGCCATATTCAATAAAACTGTCTTCATCCAAAAAATCCTGAATATTTTCCCGGACGGTACGCTGGTTTTTTTGATGACGACGCTCGACTGCCTGCGGGCGGTTCTCATCCAGTAAAAATGAATTTCGCTTCATCAATTCTGCCAATTCTGGTCGAATCTTGGGTGCTTGCTTGTCTCCCGCATCCGGTATGTTTTTTGGGGTATCCATGATTAAAACCTCCCATTGTTTTGAATACTGTTTTATTAAATAATAACATCAAAAACAATATCCGCTATTTGTTTTTTGCTTCTTCTTCATCCCGCAGGATGCGGCGTAACAGCTTGACGCCCTGTTTGGGCAATTCATTTCTGAATTCAACATATACGGGGACCTTGTGGGATGACATACTTTCTTTAGCCCAGCTGATGATTTCTTCCCCGGCGATTTTGTCTTTGTAATCAGGCTTGAGAACAATAAAGGTCTTGATTACTTCTCCCTTTTTGGGATCAGGAATCGGGATAACGGCATTTTCCAAAACGGCAGGATGCTGGTTGATTAATGCCTCAACTTCTTCAGGGAATACTGAGAAACCGGATACCTTGATCATTTCTTTTCTTCTTCCCAGCCAGTACAGGTAGCCGTCTTCGTCAAAACGTCCCACATCACCAGTATGAACCCATCCGTCCACCAAAGTGTCAGCAGTGGCTTCCGGCTTGTTCCAATACCCTTTCATGGAACCGGGGTTGCGCAACACGATTTCGCCTTCTTCACCGATAGGGAGTTCTCTGGTTTTGTCATCAAAATCAACAATTTTAAACTCTTCATCATAACTTGGGATCCCCATGCTGCCATATTTTATTTTCTGGCGGGGACAGAAGGTATCCAGGGTATGGGTTTCGCTGAGACCGTAGGCACCTTCCAGGAGCAGACAGCCACCGGTAAATTCTTCCCATTTTTTCGAGATCTTCTCGTCCAGCGCGACGACAAAGGAGGTGGTCATGTTTAATTGCAAACTGCTCAGGTCATACTTGCTGGCATCAGGATGGGCCATGACGGCCAGGTTCATCGGCACGGCACTATACCATTCGGTGACTTTGTATTTATCGATCGCCTGCAGAACGGTCAAGGGATCAAACTGCGTCAGTAAAACGTTGGTTGCGCCGCGCAATACCGGACCGACCAGGAATAACATACCCGCGATATTGAAATAAGGCATGGTGGTCAGGACCCGACTGTTTTCTCCAATCCCCATAATGTCACAAGCTGCCGAAGGTTTAAACAGGTGCGCATAATGGCTGAGCATGGCTCCTTTAGGCAGCCCGGTAGTCCCTCCGGTGTATTCAAAAAGAGCAATGTCATTGTCCATGTCAATCTCGACTTGAAGAGGAGTTTTGCTGTATTTGGCGATGATATCCATGAAATCCACGGTTCCTTCAATTTTTTGTTTGGGAACCTGCATATAATCGACCAGCGGAAGGGTAGGTTCAGCAGGCAAAT
>DAOTHZ010000165.1:0-2044 GCA_035447945.1 Syntrophomonas sp. | reverse complement strand
GTACAATATAGCCAATAAGACATTAATCTTTCTCCCTCCTTACGCTTTTTTATAACATCGGGATTGGCACCTCTGTTATAAAGTATTAATTTTTTTTTAATATATGAATATAAGATGGAAATGTTGACAAATTTGCCTGATTATTTTGTTTTTTATTTACAGGAATCACTTGCTAGTGATTCAGTGTAATCGATATCCCGATAGAAATGAAAAAATCGGCATCGTTCTTTAATCAAACCATGCCGATTTTGCCGGTGCGTAATCCTCATGTAAGTATCCCGCCAATATGCGCTTTATGCAGTTTGATGCGGGTGAAATGAAATTGATTATCTGGATACAGCGATCCAGTATCCGATATAACCAACGGCGGTAATACCAACAATATGAAGAATCCACCAACCTGTCCGCAAAAATCCCCAGGTGCCCAGGTCCATGCTGTCACGAATATCTTCCGGCATATAATCATTCCTTTCCATATCTTATTTATCTCTAGTATTGCTCAGAATGAATGAAGCTAAACTGTATAAAAATATTTCCAGTTTTTTTTATTGAAAACCTCATTTTGTGCGAGGAACTTTTCGAATACATAATATCGGATTTGATACCATACAGCTGTCCGTCCATTTTCTATCTTCAGCACACATGCAAATTTATTGGTTTAAACCAGGAGAACTGATTGATGACCAAGAGAATAAGAAAAAAAAGAAAAATGGATCGTATCGGGCAAAAAATAATCCGTTTTTTGAACGATGCCAATAAGATGAGAGCGTGTAAACTATTTTTATTCGGTTTTGTTGTGGTGATTGGATTGGTTGTTCTGATCAATTCTCTGAGTACCCCGTTCTAAAGGCTGCAAAGAAAAAGCAGAAATCGAAAGCAGGTGCTGCCCCAAGGACAGCACCTGCTTTTGCCGTAACAATTTCCCCATCATTCTGATGTCGTACGATTCTTCTGCACAATTAATCCTTGTACATTTTCATAATAAGACCTTCATAGTTTTGGTTGATGACCTTCCGCTTTAATTTATTACTGGGGGTCATTTCATTGTTTTCAATGGTAAAAGGACTTTCCAGCAAGGTGAAGCGAACGATTTTTTCATGATGAGCCAGATCTTTGGATTGTCCTTCAATCCGGTCGGCATACAATTTAATAATCTCTGGCTTTTTAATCAAATCGCTGAGTCCCTGGTAGGCAATCCCACGGTCTTGGGCATATTCCTCCAGTGCCGCAAAAGCCGGCACAATCAAAGCGGTAAGGTATTTCTGTTTGTCACCGTACACCACCAGTTGCTCTACATAATAATCCTGCCCGATTCTTGACTCAATCAATTGGGGAGCAATGTTTTTGCCGTTGGCGGTGATGATGATGTCCTTCTTGCGGTCGGTGATTTTCAGGAATCCATCTTCATCGATCATGCCGATATCACCGGTCTGAAAATAACCGTCTTCGGTCATGGCATCTGCTGTGGCTTCGGGTTTGTTCCAGTATCCCTTGAAAACATTGTCACCTTTGATGAGAACTTCGCCGTCCTCGGCAATCTTGATGTGGTTGCCGTCAATGGGTCGTCCGGCCGTGCCGAATTTAAAATCTTTGGGCGAGTTGCAGGAACCCATCGGTGCGGTTTCCGTCAAGCCGTATCCCTGGGCGATAAAGATATTGGCAGCAAAGAAGAATTCCTCTATATCCTTGGCCAGCGGTGCTCCCCCGGCGGAGAAGAAGTTCAATCGTCCGCCCAACAGTTCTCTGACCGTCGACAGTACCATCTTGTGCGCCAGTTTATGCTTCATTTCCAATGATTTGGATATTTTTTCCCCGCGATTGCGGGCGTGTTCATACTCATTGCCAACCGCAATGCCCCAATCAAAGATATTTTTCTTGATGCCACCGGCCTTTTCCATCTTGGCATAGATGGCAGCATACATTTTTTCAAACAGCCGGGGTACGCCGCACATATAAGTAGGCCGTATTTCACCGAAATACTCAACAATTTTGTTGGTATCACTGCAGAAATACTGAGTCGCTCCCCGGGAATGAATCCAATAAG
>DAOTHZ010000164.1:0-2078 GCA_035447945.1 Syntrophomonas sp. | reverse complement strand
GGGAATGAGAATATCCTCTCCGTCACAGATGGCATCGACCTCGATTTCAATCCCCATCAGATATTTATCAATCAAAACCGGGTTTTCAATGTTGTAGGCCAGAATAATGTCCATGTATTCACGGATATCATCATCACTGAAAGCAATGATCATGTTTTGGCCGCCCAGCACATAGGAAGGCCTCATTAAAACCGGATATTCCAGTTTGTTGGCAGCTTGCAGGGCTTCCTGGGTATTCATCACCGTATGGCCCTGGGGACGTTTAATGGATAATTTCCCCAGCAGATCGTCAAAACGCTCCCGATCCTCGGCAGCATCGATACTATCGGCAGGTGTACCTAATATCAGAACACCCTGCGCCTCCAGGAACCTGGTCAGCTTGATGGCGGTCTGACCTCCAAAAGCGACCACCACTCCATAAGGCTGCTCCGTATGGATCACGTTCATCACATCTTCATTGCTCAAAGGTTCAAAATACAACCGATCAGCGGTATCGAAGTCGGTTGAAACGGTTTCGGGGTTGTTGTTGACGATGACCACTTCATAACCGGCTTTTTTCAGCGCCCACACACAATGCACGGAAGCGTAGTCAAACTCGATCCCCTGCCCGATCCGGATCGGACCGGAGCCGAATACAATCACGGTTTTTTTGCCGCTGCTCCTGGCTTGGATAAACTGCTCCGCTTCATTGACCTCATCATAGGTGGAGTAAAAATATGGCGTCTCCGCCTCAAATTCAGCCGCGCAGGTATCCACCATCTTGTAGGAAGCCTGCCGCGGATTTTTGATTTCACAACCGGAAAGACGGGTGATGACTTTATCGGGATATCCCATATTTTTCGCGGTAAGATATAATTCTGGGGATAAATTGCCTTTGGCCAGTTCTTTTTCCAGCATTACCAGATTGGTCAGCTTGTGCAGGAACCATAGATCAATTTTAGTGGTATCATGAATGGCTGCACAGGAAACACCTCTTTGCAGGGCTGCAAAGATTACAAAAAGGCGTTCATCATTACATTCTGTGAGCAGTTGTTCTATTTGTAGATCGGACAGTTCTTTCAGCTTGGGCAGATTGAGACTGTCCAGGGAAATCTCTGCTCCCCGCACCGCTTTCATGATGCACTGTTCAAAGCTGGTTCCAATCGCCATTACTTCTCCGGTGGCCTTCATCTGCGTGCCCAGCGTACGCTGGGCGTAAACGAATTTGTCAAAGGGCCATTTGGGCAGTTTGACAACTACATAATCAAGCGCCGGTTCAAAACAGGCATAGGTTTTTCCGGTCACAGCGTTTTTGATCTCATCCAGGGTATAGCCAATGGCGATCTTGGCTGCCACCTTGGCGATCGGATACCCGGTTGCCTTGGAAGCCAGCGCGGATGAACGGGATACTCGGGGGTTGACCTCAATCACGGCATACTCAAAACTGGTGGGATGCAGCGCAAACTGACAATTGCACCCCCCTTCCACTTCCAGGGCACTGATAATATTTAAGGCGGCGGAACGCAGCATCTGATATTCTTTGTCCGAAAGGGTCACGGCCGGCGCAATAACAATGCTGTCCCCGGTATGCACGCCCACCGGATCGAAATTCTCCATGCTGCAGACAGTGATGACATTGCCGGCACTGTCCCGCATTACTTCAAATTCGATTTCCTTCCACCCAGCCACACTTTGTTCGATCAGCACCTGGGTAATAGGAGAAAGCCTAAGGCCGTTGGCGGCAATTTCCTGCAATTCCTTCTGGTTGGAAGCAATTCCTCCGCCCGTTCCCCCCAGTGTAAAAGCGGGACGAACGATAACCGGATAGCCAATCTCCTCCGCAAAAGCCAGGGCAGCAGGAACATCAGTCACGACCAGGGATGGAATGACCGGCTCACCAATCGATTGCATGGTGTCCTTAAACATTTGCCGGTCCTCGGCCTTGTCGATGGTTGCCGGATTGGCCCCCAATAATTTGACCCCGTGTTTCTGCAAAAATCCTTCTTTGGCCAGCTGCATGGACAGGGTCAGGCCGGTTTGTCCGCCCAGGGTTGATAAAACGCTGTCAGGGCGTTCCTTGATGATGATCCGCTTGATGG
>DAOTHZ010000163.1:0-2110 GCA_035447945.1 Syntrophomonas sp. | reverse complement strand
TCAACAACACCCGATATGCCTCAGAATGCTGCGCCATATGTTCAAAAACCAGGGTGGCTCGGGGATAAGGCTGGTCAATTTTTTGGCCGTATTCAATGAGCTCATCTATTATTTGCTGTTGACTTTTAAGAAATAGGTCGTCTTTATCTTTGAAGTGCAGGTAGAATGTGGTGCGGTCGATATTGGCCTTATCCGTGATATCCTTGACTGTGATCTTGTCATAACCTTTCTCGGTAATTAATTTCAAGAGAATCTCACCCAGCAGACGTTGAGTCTCTTTTCCTCTTTCGGTCAGACTATTAAGTCGCGCCATGATTCACTCCTACTCTGAAGACAACCATTCGTGAATTACTTTTTTTGTAATTTTGTTTCTCACACCGATCACCTTGACAAGGGCCGGTATCCGCATTATTATCGACATCGTGTAGATATCAACACTGTGTTGATATTATAACCTGTTTATGACTTAAACCTCGATCGGAGTGCGCAACATTGAAAAAGAGTGGCGGTGTTTTTACTCTATCAGCTGGAGCAGCAGGGCTGGGAATTGTAATTGGAGCTATATCCGCTGCTTTTTTGTATCTGATAGATTGGGGACAACATGCGGTATGGGAATCGGGTTGGATTCAATTTAAATATGCGCCCTTGCTTATTTGCAGTTTGGGAGGAATTCTCATTGGGTTTTGTCAACGCTACCTGGGTGACCATCCTAAAAATCTGCACGGAGCCGTTGAAGAAATACGGAAAACCGGGCGGTTGGAGTACGCTCACCTGCCCAACGGTTTGATCTCGGCGTTCATTTCCCTCATTTTTGGTGCAAGCCTGGGGCCAGAAGCTGCTGTTGTAAATTTGCTTGGTGGACTTTCCACCTGGGCATCCGATAAACTGAAAAAGCTGAGCAGTTGGCTGAGGATTCCTGAATCTACACCAGATAGAACTCTTGTTCACCGCCTTGCACGGCGATGGCCAAATGTTCTGGCAATAAGTATAGCTGTTGTCATTTTCATAATTGGTATCAAGGACCTATATGGTGGCGGTGTTTTGAAATTGAACGAACCCTTTGCGTGGATTGACCTGCTGTGGAGCATACCAATGGCTCTGCTTGGTGCCACAGGAGGCGCTCTTTTTCTTGGCCTAGGAAGATGGATGAAACAAAGGTTGAGGTTTCTTAAGCAAAAGCCAGTTTTGCGAGGGGTCTTGAGTGGATGTGTTCTAGGGTTGATTGCCTGCTTCCTTCCAATGATGCTTTTCTCTGGCCAGCTCTACTTGCAGCAAGTCTATGAACAAGCAGCCATCTTGGGATTTTGGATGCTGTTGTGGATCGCTCTGGCGAGATTATTTCTGATCAATCTACTTTTGGAAAGCGGATGGAAAGGTGGTCAGTTTTTCCCATTAATGTTCGCCAGTGTAGCCTTCGGGCTTTCAATAAAAAATTTATTCCCATTTGTCCCTGATTCGGCGGCAATATTTGGCACGATGGCAGCCATGATAACGATTGTGCTTCCAAAACCAATCGTCGTATTGATCGTAATGGCAATATTTTTCCCACCGCAATATCTGGGTATATCTGCAGTAGGAGTTGGCGTTGTTATGTTTGGTGACTGGTTGTGGAAACGGATAAAAGAGAGGGTAGTTAACAAGACAAATAGATTTACCAACCATTCACTGGTGGATTGATTTATTGAATAAACAAAAAAATGGGTTACTCCAAATTACTGCCCATAAGACATTTGCGGTTAGGGTGCATGTCTGCATTACCTTACTCGTTAACTGTTTTCGAGAACCGGAAAAACTACTTGACGAACCCACGGAAAAATAGATACTATACGAAAATCGATTGGTACTGTCATCCCCTTGTGGGACCGCTGAGCGCCCGGCAAGTGCGGACCAGAGTTCGTCAGGTCGGCTGACACCTGCCCTGGCGGGCGGTGCCAGGGTTTGCAGAGCCTGCCGCACAGATCCCTACCCTTCGGGCGGGATGTGCCGACGGTACGGATTCAGGATTTTGACTCATAATCCGGAGGTCAGTGGTTCGAATCCACTCCCCGCTACTAAGAGTAAACCAGAGTCCGTCGGGCTCTGGTTTTTGATTAGCCCGGCGCACAGCGGT
>DAOTHZ010000162.1:0-2115 GCA_035447945.1 Syntrophomonas sp. | reverse complement strand
ATGCGTCCTTTTCATTCTGGCAATATCCTCCCAATCTATTCAAGAATTGCTTTAACGGCGGCAATCAATACTTCCCTGGCAACTTCACTCTGCTGACGGGTCTGCATGTCGCGTATGGTTACCACACCTCTTTGCATTTCATCCTCGCCCAGCAACAGAACCAGACGGGCTCCCATTTTATCTGCATATTTCATCTGCGCTTTGGCGCTGCGCTGATTGTAATCCCGATCAGATTTAATGCCGGCCCGGCGCAAAGCAGCAAGAATCCCCGCCGCCTCAGTTTCATATTGATCATCCAGCAAGACCAGAAATACCTCGATTGTTTTTGCTTCGTACTTCTCTTTGGGCAAGTTGTCCAGCGCCAGCAGCAATCTTTCCAGTCCCATGGCAAACCCTACGCCAGGCATATCGGTCCCTCCACACTCCCTGACCAGCCCGTTGTAGCGGCCTCCGCCGGCGACTGCGCTCTGCGCACCGATGAGGGGAATCATGACTTCAAAGGCAGTATTGGTGTAATAATCGAGACCGCGCACCAAACGATTGTCATGGATATAACTTATCCCGGCTTCGCTCAGGATGGTGCGCACCCGGCGATAATGCTCGCTGCAGTCCGGACACAGATGATCATATAAATTCGGAAAACCGACAATGGCTTCCTGGCATGAGGAGACCTTGCAATCCAGCACCCGCAACGGGTTTTTTTCGAAACGGGTCTGGCAATCGCCGCACAGTCTGTCTTTGACCGGGCGGATATGGTCAATTAGTTTTTGCCGGTATTCTTCGCGACATTGCGGGCATCCCACCGAATTTAAATGCAGTTCGTATTCATGCAAACCCAGGTTGGCCAGAATTTCCAGCACCAGGCTGATGACTTCGGCATCCATGGCCGGATTGCTGCTGCCAAAGGACTCTACCCCGAACTGATGGAACTGCCGGTATCTTCCGGCCTGAGGCCGGTCGTAGCGAAACATCGGACCCATGTAATACCATTTTACCGGCAAAACGCCTCCGGCAACGCTGTGCTCAATAAAAGCCCGCACACAGGAGGCAGTGTTTTCCGGCCTCAAGGTCAGGCTCCGGTGGGAACGATCCTGAAAGGTATACATTTCCTTGCTGACAATGTCGGTTGTATCTCCAACGCCCCGTTCAAACAATTCCGTGTGCTCGAAGATGGGGGTCCTGATTTCCATGTAACCGAATGTTTCTGCCGTACATCTGATGATTTGTTCCATGCGATGCCATTTGTGGATTTCATCCGGCATAATATCGTATGTGCCCCGGGGGGCTTTCACCTGCATTCAACCTTCCTCCAACGCAACTATTCTTTGGATAATTCTAATTTAAGGCCCTGAGCTTGTCAACTTTGCGGGCCAGCAGTTCCGGCAGATGCTGGCCATAGCTGACAGGATCTTTGGGAGAATGCAGATTGACCAGACTCCAGTCCCCAGGGTTGACAAATTTACTGCCGGCACCTCCTCCCAAACCGATCACGGTCTGGCGCTCCTCCATGATTTGGATGTTATAGCGGCAAAAATGCCCCGGTAATGAATAGCCGATATTCTCAACGTTGGCTTTCATATATTTCTGACGGTATAAATAATAGGGAAGATAACCTTTTTCCTGCAGCTGCCGGCTTGCACTATCAATGCCGAACTGCACTTCCCCGGCCTGCTCCTGCATGGATTGCCTGCCCTGCAGCGCCGCCAGCCGGGAGCCTTTTTTAACGGCCAGACTATGGACAGTGATGTTTTCCGGTTTGAGGTCCAATATCTGGGTCAGCGTATTTTGATACTCCGCCCTCCCCTCTCCCGGCAGCCCGATGATTATATCCATATTCACAACGGGAAATCCCACCTCCCGGACCCGCTCAACGGCATCCAAAACATCAGCCCGGCCATGACGGCGGCCGATCAATTGCAAGGTGGCCTCCTGCATGGTCTGGGGATTGATGCAGATGCGGTTGGTGCCCAGGGCTTTTAAAATTTTTAATTTGGGAACGGGCAGCGTATCAGGCCTTCCGGCTTCCACGGTGATTTCCTTGGCAGTGGAGGTGATACGATATTGCCCCAACAGCGCAAACAGATCCTCCAGATCCTCTTCCTTGAGAACGCTGGG
>DAOTHZ010000161.1:0-2470 GCA_035447945.1 Syntrophomonas sp. | reverse complement strand
GTCCTGGCCGTTTGCACAGACGGAGAAATGCTGGCCCGCTGCGGGCAGCTGGATGCAGTCATTGAAGCGACCGGAACCATCATGGACGGAGGCCGTTTCGCCGTAAGCGCATTGAAAGCGAAGAAGCATCTGATCCTGATGAATTCTGAAATCGATTTGATTTTTGGTCCTTACTTCCAGCAACTGGCGGCAGAGAATGGAGTCGTCTGCACCAGCGCAGACGGTGATCAATACGGTGTCCTCAAACATATGATGGACGACATCAACAGATGGGGATTCAAAACAGTCATGGCGGGCAACGTAAAAGGTTTTTTGAACCGTTATGCCCATCCGGATATGATGATCGAAGAAGCCCGCAAGCGTAACCTGGATGTGCGCGCCTGCACTTCTTATACTGACGGGACCAAGCTGAATATCGAAATGGCCCTGATCGCTAACGCAGAAGGTTTGCAGACGATATGTCCCGGTATGCAGGGGCCCCGGTTGGAACATATAAGCCAGGTGAAGGGGGCTTATGATTTCCCTTCTCTCGGGGACAAACAGCAGCCCCGGGTGGATTATATTCTGGGCGCAGAACCCGGGGGCGGAGTTTTTGTCATCGGATACTGCGACCATCCTTACCAGCAGGATATGCTGCAATATTATAAAATGGGCGCCGGGCCTTTCTATTTATTCTATCGTCATTACCACCTCTGCCATATCGAAGCCCTGTCCACAGTGGTTCAAGCCGTCCGGCAGAAAAAAGCTTTGATGCAGCCCGATCATGGTTTTGTGACCAATGTTTATGCCTATGCCAAACGGGATCTGGCTGCCGGCGATATGCTTGACGGGATCGGTGGTTTCAGCTGTTACGGTTTGATTGAAAACCGGGAGGACAATCTGATAGCCCCCGGCCTTCCTATATGCCTGACGGACCAGATCCGGCTCAAACGCAGTGTTAAAAAAGACGAGAAGATCCTGTGGGACGATGTGGAAATCAATAACGAGCGCCTTGATTTTTCGCTTTTTCGTCTGGCCAGCCTGGCAGGAGGAAACACCACACTATGAAATTAGCCATCCTGACCGTGTATCTGGTAACCCCCGACACCAGCCGCCTGATCGACCTGCAATTGGAAATGATCGGGCGTCATACCCGTGAATATACCATCTACGCAGCGATCAACCGTCTGCAGCCGGAATTTAAAGCCAAATTAAACGGACATCCCGGAGTCAAAATATGCAGCATCCCGGAAACTGACCAGCGTGGTTCCGCAGAGCTGACCTATTATCTGGAGCATATGGCAGCGCAGGCCGTGTCCGAAGGGGCTACTCATCTGGTCACCCTGCATGTGGACTCTTTCCCGGTGGCGGATGATTGGAGCGAAACCATCGCCGGCCGGCTTTCTGCTCAATGTGTCCTGGCTGCCCCCAGCGAACATGGAAGTCCGCGCATGCCATCCGCCGGGCTGTTTTTCACCCGGGAATTCTATCTGCAGTACCGACCAGTTTTCCGAATCGATGACGCGGAGCAGGAGTCAGAAGGAATGCAGCAATTTAGAAATAAATATAATGTCTACAGTTGGGATTCAGGCATGGGCTATATCTACCGGGCAGATGAAGCCGGATTGGATTGGTATCCTTTAAAACGCCTGGAGAAAAGAGGCGGGGCCGCCATTTATGAGGGTCTGCTCTTCCATCTGGAGGGGGGATTCCGCTATGGCAGTCCGAAAAAGCAAGATCCCAGCCTGCCAGACAAAATAATTCGCCAGTGCCTGTATGCGGTCAAATATGCTCTCATGCCCATCCTGCCCAAAAGTATTATTTATAACCGCAACAGCCTGCTAAGAAAGGTGCTGGCCCTCATGAACCGCAAAATGATCATCGACTCTTTGTATGGTGAAGAGAAAAAAGATTTGCTGGCCGACCCGGAAAAATTTCTGCAGTCCCTGCGTGACAGTTGGGGACGTTCCTAAAATGTCACCTTTTTGGTGAGGAGACATAAGAACCGTCATCTTGTCTGCACTTCTTTATGATATAATTACTGCAAAATGGCAATGAGGAGAGGAACCGATGAAAATAACGGTGGCGGGGACTGGCTATGTGGGGCTGTCCAATGCGGTTTTGCTGGCGCAGCATAATGAAGTGACGGCCATCGATATCATCAAGGAAAAAGTCGAGATGATCAATAAGCGGGTCTCTCCAATCGTTGACCATGAAATAGAGGAATTTTTCGCTGGGAAAGAACTGAATTTAAAGGCAACCATCGATAACTATGAGGCCTATAATGAGGCGGAATTCGTGATCGTGGCTACCCCGACTGACTACGATCCGGATCTGAATTATTTCAACACCCGGACGGTGGAAGGGGTCATCGCCAATGTACTGGCCATCAATCCGGATGCCGTCATTGTCATCAAATCAACGGTGCCGGTGGGTTATACCAATAAGGTAAAGGATATGTTTGCGACCGATAATATCATTTTTTCCCCGG
>DAOTHZ010000160.1:0-2508 GCA_035447945.1 Syntrophomonas sp. | reverse complement strand
TGAAGTAGGCCGCGTCATTCTGGCTAAAGATCCCAACACCGGGGGCAGTCTCGGTTGTGCAATTTCTGAAGCGATTGAAGTATCCATGCGCGACGACAACTGCCGCTATGCCCTGGGTTCGGTTTTGAATCAGGTCCTGCTTCATCAGTCGATCATCGGTCTGGAAAGCAAGATCGCCATGGAAAAAATCGAAGAATACCCGGATGTGGTCATCGGCTGCGCCGGCGGAGGCTCCAACCTGGGCGGCCTGATGGCAGCGTTCATGCAGGACAAACTGACCGGCAAAGGCAATGCCCGTTTTATCGCTGTAGAACCGGCTTCCTGTCCGTCCATGACCCGCGGCAAGTATGCGTATGACTTCTGTGACACGGGAAGAATCACGCCGCTGGCCAGAATGTACACCCTGGGCAGCGATTTTATTCCTTCTCCCAATCATGCCGGCGGACTGCGCTATCACGGCATGTCACCCATCCTGTCCAAGCTGTATCATGACGGCTACATGGAAGCAATCGCCGTCGAGCAAAACAAAGTCTTTGAAGCCGCGACCCTGTTTGCCAAACAAGAACAGATTCTGCCTGCCCCGGAATCAGCGCATGCCATCTACGGAGCGGTGCAGGAGGCTTTGCGCTGCAAGGAATCCGGTGAAGCCAAAACCATCCTGTTTGGCCTGACCGGCACCGGCTATTTCGATATGCAGGCCTACACCCAGTTCAACGAAGGCACGATGACTGATTATGTCCCCACCGATGCTGACTTGCAGCGCGGCTTCAACGGATTGCCCAAAGTAGAATAACCAACTTTCCAACAGGGGGACGTTCTTTAGGCTGGCTTGTTTGCACAGGCCAACCAAAAGAACGTCCCCCTGTTTGTTTTTATTCTCTGCTGACCCCAATTTATTAAACCGGCCTGCGAATAATATAGTAAAGGAGGAATGATGATGAAGAAGACATGGTCTGTTTTACTGTCAGTATTGCTTTTATTTGCCTTCAGCAGTATGGCAGTTGCGAGTCCGATCAATGGTGTGGTCAAAAACAAAGTCAAGCAAGTCAATAAAGTCAATCAGGAAATCAAAGAAAAATATCGGACCCAAAAAGAAAAGCAAGTGCAGGTTGAAGACCGGGTACAAGATGGGAATACAATAGAAAAGCAAGTGCCCAAGGCTGCCAGGTTCAAAGACATGGAAAAACACTGGGCGAAAGGAACCATCGAATTGCTGGCGGGGCTGGGTTTGTTATACGGTTATCCCGATGGCACGTTTCAGCCTGATCAGTCCGTCACGCAGGCCGAATGCATTGAACTGCTCATGCGTCTGCGCGGAGATGTGGATGAGGAGGATGCAGACGAAGAACTGGATGAAGAAATTGATGAGGACAAGGAAGTTCCCGCCTGGGCGCAAAACGCTTTTAAGAAAGCTGCCAAAAAAGGGATCATCAATGTTAACCGGTTCCATTCCGCTGTGCAGGCCGATCGTGCTTTAGTCGCGGTATGGGTCGCCAAAGCCATGCAGCTTGATCCGGTAGATACCAGTGAAATGCCCTATTCGGATTATCTGCTGATTTCCAAAGAGGACCTCGGCTACATCCTGGCCCTATATAAGGAAGGACTCATGGTCGGTACGCCGGATGGCAAGTTTAACCCCAACAGCAAGATTACCCGGGCAGAAATGGCTGCCATCCTGCAGCGCATTTTGGATGAAGAAGGAAACGATGAAGAACCTGTGGAAGATGAGGTAATCGCTGCCGAGTTGGAGAGGACCGGACAGGCAGGCATCCATGAAGATAAAATCTACGAAGAATACCAACTGGTGGCAGACGATGAAGTGATTTCCCTGAATGAAGACAACATCCGCAATCTCACGCTTGCCAAGGATGAGCAGGACCCGGTCAAGCTGACCCCCAATGCTGACGACACCCTCTGGTTCAACGTACAAAAAGAGAGTGCCGACTATGTTCTGATTGCGGAAGACCAAGACGGAAATATATATGAAGCCAAACTGGAATGGGATGCCCCTGAACCGGTTGAGTATGATTTTGCCGGTGAAATCGAGGTCAATTATTTTCAGTTTGAACTGGGAGATCTGGACCTGACTGAAGTTGATAAAATCTATCAGATCGATCCTGACGGAGATGCAGCGGAAATAACCAGCAACACGACCTATTTAATGTTTGATACCAACAATCCGGATGGCAAGTATATCTATTTAATTCTGAACGGAACCGAGTGGTACACAACCACCATAAATTTTGCAGATTAGCGAATCTCTTCCCCGGGGAGCGCAGTCGCAGCGACGATTGCGCTCCTTTTTTATCGAATTTTTCTTTCCGGCTTAAGCCCTGCAATTCTCTCGCGCGCCTTTTTACATATTTTCTCCGGGCGTAGAGGATAATAAGATAATCAATATGAGTGAAACGGGAGATTGCCATGGTACTGGTCATTATCCGTACCCTGATTCTATTTGCCACGACCGTCATCTTTCTGCGCATCATGGGCAAACGACAGATCGGTCAG
>DAOTHZ010000159.1:0-2525 GCA_035447945.1 Syntrophomonas sp. | reverse complement strand
GCTTTTACACCGTCATAACCAATGGCATACGGGTTCTGTGCGATGATGGCTTCAACTTCGTTGTTTTCAACACCGTTCAAGAGAACAGGATCAGAATCAAAAGCAACAAAGACGACTTTGCCAGCCATTTTTTCGTTCTGCAGTGCTTTGAAGGCACCAACTGATGTAGGCTGATTTACAGCAAATACAGCATCAACCTAAAAGCGTAGGTTGGAGACACTATTGATGCGTATCATCATGATCATGTGGAAGTAATACAATTCTGATTTAAAACCAAATGGTGAGCCGTAATTGTGTATCATAATATCCGCATAACAATCACAAAATGAGGATACACGATGACAACAATTACAGCTCACACTGAAGAAGATAACATGCCAAAACCACAAAACGGATTGAAGCTAAAACTGGGAAATTTATCCAATTATGAGGTTGAGTGGTCGGATCAGTTAAATGCAACGCCTCGTGGTGGGATGATGTATTTGTGCCATTTTCTGGCGAAGAATAATTTGTTCGAAGATCTGGTGGAAACTTGCCCGCTTCAATACAAAAGCAACAACGCCCCTCACAAACGGTCTGTTCTGGGAACCATTTTGTGCGGAATCCTCGAGGGTGCATGGCGCTATGCACACCTATCGACAATCAAAGGCGACCGAATAAGTGCTGATGCTCTGGGGTTGGAGAAAGGATTTGTGTCGGAAGACAGTGTCCGTCGGGGCATGAAAAAACTGACCAAAGATTGCTGGGATAAATGCCAGGACTGGTTGTCAGAAGCTGAACTGACGTCAGTTATGCCAGTGCTTAGCGAGCCGTACATATTGGATCTGGATACGTCTGTTAAGCAGATATATGGCCGCCAGGAGGGAGCGGAAATCGGCTACAACCCCAGCAGGTGTGGACGCCCCAGTCAGTCTCTTCATGTCGGGTTTATAGGCACCCTGCGTTTGTTGGTATACGTTGATGTACAGGGAGGAAAAAATCATGCGGCCTGCCATATGTCCAAAGGAATATGGAAATCGGTTGATTTAATACCGAAGTCAATGCAGCCGGAGTTGGTGCGCGGAGATATTGGCTATGGCAACGAGGGGTATATGGTTGAGTGCGAGCAGCGTGATCTTCAGTATCTTTTTAAACAGAAAATAACCAGCAATGGCCGCAAAGAGATTGTTAATGTGGTCACAAACGATCAGACCGTCTGGTGTGCCGCACCAAATACGGATTACGAATACGCATGCTCTGTACTCAAACTGTCCGGGTGGAGTAAAGAAAGAGATATAATCATTCTTCGTCGTTTAGTACCCTCGAAAAAAAAGGGAAAGAAAAATGGCTCCAAACAGATGCTCATGTCATTTATGACAGACGAATCTGGGGCTGTTAAAAAGGAATGGAAATACGCCATTCTTGTACACCGGACACCAAACATTCCTACGGAATCTATTCCTAAACTTTATCAGGAAAGAGCAGACTGTGAGAATGTACTTGATGAACTTAAAAACCAATGGGGGCTTGCCGGGTTTTCCACCCACGATATTTTGCGTGTCAAGCTGATGGCGCGACTAGTGGCTATTGTTTGCAATTGGTGGAATGTCTTTACTCGAATGGCTGAACCGGATGAACATATGGAAGCCCTGACTTCGCGCCCTGAATTACTTCACCTCATAGCCCAGTCTATATCCCATGCGGGCAAGCAAGTCATCAGATTTGCAAGTTATCATGAAAATCAGCCCCATATTAAAGCTGCTGTCAGCAGGCTGCACCGGTGTTTTGCCTGGATCGGTTCTATTGCGGAGCAGTTGACAAAATCGCAAATATTGGCGATTCAAATGTCCATTGCTTTTCATAGATTTTTGAATGGAAAGTTACTGAACGTGCCCGATTGTGCACGTGATGGCATCTCTCAACTGTGCAATTCTCCGCCAGAGTAAAATTTCAGCTGAATACAATCAATCAACTTTATCCTGACAAATATGAGTACAGCCGTTCACTGATTCATGACATACAGAATTTGCGACGAATGTCCGCATATTATGAGCTGTATTTAGCCTCTACTTACGTTTTTAGGATTAAAGATGTCAAAACGCTGATCCGGTCCCTGGCGATGCTGAAGTCCCGCAAAATTGCCTTTAAAATGTTTATCCTCGGACCGCTGGACGAAGAGGAGGAATACGCGACAGAGTGTATCGAACTGACAACGCGGCTGAATCTCGATGACGAGGTTCGCTTTGCCGGACGTGTCGATGTCATGGAATATCTAGGCCTTCTGGATGTGGTGGTATTGACCAGTGTCAGTGAGGGCCAGCCCTTTGTTATTCTGGAGGCGCATTGTGCGGGTATTCCTGTTGTCAGCACCGATGTCGGTTCCTGCTCAGAACTGCTGGATGGATTGACACCGGAAGATCGGGCTCTTGGGCGTTCAGGACTGCTTACGTCGGTGGCCTCGGCGGAAGAAACGGCCGATGCGCTGGAATATATGGCTAGAAATCCCGATGAAACCTACGCTATGGGGCAGGTCGGTCGCAAGCGGG
>DAOTHZ010000158.1:0-2536 GCA_035447945.1 Syntrophomonas sp. | reverse complement strand
TGGGAGGGAAAACGCCTGATGGATTACCAGTTTGGGATCAAGGACATGCCCCCGGAGATGCGTCCCCGGGAAAGACTTAGTGCTCATGGAGAGAAGAACCTTTCCGAGCAGGAATTGCTGGCCATTATCATCGGCAACGGAACCAAAAATGTCAGTGCCTTGGAATTGGCGCATCGCCTGTTAGTTCACTTTCAAGGCCTGCGTAATATCAGAGAAGCCGAACTGGAGGAATTGACACAGGTAAAAGGAATCGGTCCTGCCAAAGCGGTTACCATCAAAGCAGCGATTGAGCTGGGACGGCGGACGGCTTTGGATGTTAAAATCAAGGATTTCATCCATTCGCCCGAAGATGTCAGCCGGCTGTTGATGGATGAAATGCGGTATTTGGACCGCGAGCATCTGTATGGTCTGTATCTGGATCGCAAGGGCGGTCTGCTAAGCAAAGAAATTATTTCGATCGGCAGTTTGTCAAGTTCGATCGTCCATCCCCGGGAAGTGTTTAAATCAGCTGTCAAATGCAGTGCTTCCTCGGTGATTGTAGCGCATAATCATCCCAGCGGGGATCCAACCCCCAGCCGGGAGGATTTCGATATTACCCGCCGCCTGGTTGAGGCCGGCAAGATTATGGGAATTGAACTGATAGACCATTTGGTCATAGGACACAAGAGCTACTGCAGCCTGAAGGAAAAGGGTGCAATCTAAGCATTGAAGGAGGCAATACAGGAATTATGTTCAGCAAAGATATGGGAATAGATTTGGGCACTGCCAATACGCTGGTACACCTTAAAGGCAAAGGTATTGTCATATGGGAGCCTTCGGTGGTTGCCATTCAAAGTCATAATGGCAAGGTATTGGCGGTGGGTGAGGAAGCCAAAAAGATGATCGGACGAACGCCCGGCAACATTATTGCCATCCGACCGATGAAAGACGGGGTTATTGCTGATTTTGACATAACCCAGGCCATGCTGAAGTATTTTATCAACCGGGCAGTCGAAAAAAGAAGCCTGTTTATGAAACCACGCATCGTGATCAGCATCCCTACCGGTTGTACTACGGTGGAAGAGAGAGCGGTGAGGGAAGCAGCGCTGTCGGCAGGTGCCAAAGAAGCCTTTCTTATTGAAGAACCGATGGCAGCAGCGATTGGAGCTGGTTTGCCGGTACATGAACCAACCGGCAATATGATCGTTGATATCGGTGGCGGAACCACAGAAGTGGCTGTGATTTCTCTTGGCGGGATCGTCACTGCCAAGTCAGTCCGGGTGGCGGGTGACGGTATGGACAGTGCCATCATCAACCATCTGAAAAAAACCTACAATGTCTTAATTGGGGAGCGCAGTGCGGAATTGATCAAGATGAATATCGGCTCAGCGCTGTGGGATGAACCCGAAGAATTTTACGAAATTCGCGGTCGTGATCTTATTAGTGGCCTGCCTAAAACCGTGGAAATATCCTCTAGTGAAATTCAATTTGCCCTCAAGGAAACCGTTGAGCAAATCGTGGAAGGCATTAAGGAATGTCTCGAAAAAACTCCGCCGGAGCTGGCCGCGGATATTATGGACCGGGGTATCGTGCTGGCCGGAGGAGGAGCACTATTACGAGGTCTGGACAAACTGATCGGGCAAGAAACCCATATGCCGGTTTATGTTTGTGAGGAACCGTTGCTGGCGGTTGCCCGGGGAACAGGCGTCGTGCTGGAAAACATTGAGCATCTGAAAAAACTGTTGGTAACCGTGAAAAAAACTTTTTAAGACCGGGTGAAATAATTGTTAAAGTTGGTTGGAAAAAAGAGTTTTTGGGCATTGCTGGTGCTGGCGGCGGTTTTTTTATTTCTGATGTACAGCAGCACCGGCACCCGAACCGAGATAACCGCAGCTGAAAAAGTGCTGCGGGAAAGCTTTGCCCCCCTGCAAAATGGATTGAGCGGGATGAAAAGGGGCTTGGCAGGTGTGAGCATTAATTTGCAGAATAAAAAGGATTTGGCCCGTCAGTTGGCACAGATTGAAAAGCAGAACCAGGAGCTGCGGCGGGAAAACCAGCAATTGCAAGAGTCAGCAGCCGAAGTCATTCGCTTAAGGAGATTACTGGACTACAAACAAAGCCAACAGGAAGACTACGATCTGACAGCTGCCCGGGTAATTGCCCGTCAGCCCAACAACTGGTTTCGTTTCATCACCATTGACAGAGGCAGCAGCGACGGAATCAAGCCGGGGATGGCGGTAATCAGTCCTGACGGTCTGGTTGGCAGGGTCAGCAACTGCAGTCACAATGCTTCCCAGGTAACGTTGATTACCGATCGGGAGATGGCGGTGGGAGCGATCGTGCAGAACAGTCGTGAGACCCAGGGGATTATTGAGGGCATGGGGGAAGCCAATTCGCTGCGTATGATTAACATTCCCTATTATGCCAAAGTCGGCAAATATGAAAGAGTCGTTTGTTCAGGGTTGTCGCAGTTTTATCCCAAGGGCATCCTGATCGGTTATATACAGTCAGTGGAAAAAGAAGCCAACGGGTTGTTGCTGACAGCGGATATTGCTCC
>DAOTHZ010000157.1:0-2639 GCA_035447945.1 Syntrophomonas sp. | reverse complement strand
ATCGCGAGGCGCGCAGCAAATGATAGACGTCAATCAGCTCGGCGGGTGACAGAATGCCTGCTACCCGTGACTTTTGCAAATGCTGCCCAACGGGTTGGAGCGAGCTTAAAAAGCCGGGTTCACCGAATCTCAGCAACTCCATGGCTTCCGCTGTTTCATCCAGGCGCAGATTGACCAGTGTCAGGTCAGCCAACGGCATCAATTGCCGAATCCGCTCCCGGGCACCGGCGGTATAGGCCAATGCGGCCAGTTGTGCCAGGATTTTGTCAAATTCCAGTTTGGTTAATGTCTCCCGATCCATTTACAATACTCCTCGATAGTAATGACCTTTGGTAAACGCCTGAGCCGCTCCGGGAAGTTGTCGGGCGAGATCAGTCAAATCAGGCGTACGGTCATGCGCCAATTGATCCAGCGCCTGGCGATATAACCGAACGGTTCGGGCCAGCTCCGCCTCGTTCATCAGCCGGCCTTCGATGCGCAGTGCCTGCGGGCCCAGCTTGAGAAAACGCGGTAAATCTTCCATCATGCACAGGGTGCGGGAATTGAATACATAAAAACGACAGTCCGCATCGGTTGCCACCGGAAATACATACTGCTTTTCGTCCTGCAGACTAAACTCATCCCGCCGGCAAGGGGCGTGACAATGACCGGGTTCTTCTCCCAGCGCCGTGCACAACATGCAATGCTGCGACTCCATCAACTGCAATCGTCCGTGGATCAGCAATTCGACTTTAGCAAAATCCGGCCAGCTTTGCAACTGTTTGAAGTTTAGTTCCGGCGAAAGACAGACCGAAACAACCCCCCTGGTTTGAAGGGTTTGCTGGCTGTAAGCATTAAACACATTCAAACTGTAATCGGTCATCGTCTGGACATCCTGGGTGCTCGCCCAATGAAGATCTCCCCAATTTCCGACCATGATTTTCCGGCAGCCGGTTTGCAATATATCATGACCATTATATGGATCTCCCGGCAGATGGATGCGCGGCAGGACCGGAACAATTTTATCGGTATCCGCCGGGTGTTGTGCAACCCAGTCCCGGATTTGTTTTTTCCCCGGTCGCCTGCCGCTGCCCAACCCTTCCAGTCCCAGCAGTACCTGATCGGCGCCGTTCTGCAAGGCTGCGCGGGCTTGCTCAAAACTGGATACGGCTACGTTCAGCATCGGCAAATAATGATTGCGAGCAGTGGATAACGGTAAAAGCTGGCTGCGGCGCTGTTCATATTTATGGTGGGATACTGTTGGCGAAGCAACCCTCGCCAGTCTTTGCACCATCAACTGTTCGACTGCCTGCCGGCGCACTTCATTCAGTTCACTGAAGGGCAGCATCAGCGCTTCGTTCCCGGTGATGGTCAAATCACGCAGCACAAAGGGAGTATTGCCCATACGACCCAGTTTTTCCCGCAGCACTGCTACATCCAGCGCCTGGCTGCGAGCCGGTTGGGCCGCCGCCCGCGTCCGGGCTTCGGCCAGATTGCCCTGCTCATCCAGTAATCGGAGCAATAACGGCTCGCCTGACTGCAAATATACTTCGGCATCGACCGCGGCTCGGTCCGACTCATCCCGAATACTCTTTATGGCTTCCTGCAAAATTTGCTCATCATGGGTTTTAAAAACGCGATCGTCCGGTGATACTCTTTCTTCCAGGGTTACGGTGATGATATCCCCGGGTTGGGCTTCATTTTGCAGTTTCTCATCAACAAGGATATCTTTTACATGTACAATCGGATTCTTGCCTTTGTTGCCCCATATCGCCAGTCCATCCCCGCGCTGCACCTTTTCGCCCAGCTTGATGCGGGTTTGCAGCCGTTGGTCCTGGGACAAGACCCGACCAACAAACACACCGCGGTTGTTGGGCCGCCGGGTGCTGAGAAAGTCAGCCGGCGCGGGAATAAAATAGCCGCTGCTGAAGCGACGGTTAAAAATCTTTAACATTTTGTCCTTGGCTTCCGGTTGGGGCCGTTCCCCCCGGTCTTCCATCAAGTCCAGCGCTTCGCGATAGGCCCGGGTGACAACCGCCACATATTCCGGCCGTTTCATCCGTCCTTCAATTTTCAGGGACTGAATCCCGCAGTCCCGTAATTCAGGCAAATATTCAATTAGACAGAGATCCGCCGGACTGAGCAAATAACGTCCGATCTGCGCTGCATCAACATGATATCTCCCGGAACTGCTTTGCAACTGATATCCCAGGCGGCAGGGCTGGGCGCAGCGCCCCCGGTTGCCGCTTCTCCCCCCAACCAGACTGCTGAAAAGGCATTGTCCTGAATAACTATAACAGATGGCACCATGGACAAATGTTTCCAGTTCGATGTTGGTTACTTGCTGGTAAATAAGATGGATATCGTCTGCGGACAGTTCGCGGGCCAAAACAATGCGTTTAAAACCGAGATCGCGGATGAAGGCTGCGCCATCGGCATTGTGAATGGTCATCTGGGTACTGGCATGCAATCGCAATTCCGGCAATACTTTGCGGCAGGCTGACGCCAAACCCAGATCCTGAAGAATGATCGCGTCCACCTGGCGCTGGTATAATTGGAAAAGATACTCCAGGGCTCCGTCAAACTCATGGTTGTCAATGAGGGTATTGACCGTCATATATACTTTTTTGCCGCGCAAATGGGCATACTCCACTGCCCGG
>DAOTHZ010000156.1:0-2658 GCA_035447945.1 Syntrophomonas sp. | reverse complement strand
TGACCGAAGTAATATAGGAAACCCCTTCCTTGATTTCACACATCAAAGGCGTCAAATGCTGCATGGGTTCACAGGCCATGCGGGGATCATCCGGGTCTACATAGTTTGAAACCTCCCCGTTATGACCTGACTCGATCAGGACCTCCCCCGAAAAGTTAAGCGGCAGCACTTCGTATTCAATCGTAAACAATGACAGCTGATCAAACGAAGCCATACGGGTAACGGTTAACTCCAGCTCTTTGCCTTGCGGGGAACGCCAGACAACCTTCCGGACGGTTATCCCTTTATCCATGTCCAGCCATAGCCTACTGCTCAGTACAGTGCCGCTGAACATACTGAACGGCTCATTATCGATAAATAACTTGATGGCCTGGGTATCCGCGATGTTTAACATGGTCTGTTTTTCGTTGACCAGTCCATAGAGATTTTCGGCCTGTTTCATGGGCGTGAAATCATAAAAACCGTTAATATACTGGCTGCGTACAAAATTATATTCTTGCGGATACCCTTCTTCAAAGTTGTAACGAACCCCGATATAGCCGTTGGCATTGTGAAAAAGGGCTTCATTCAAGGATATATGGTACTCGTCCAATGGAATGTCATTGATTTCATAAACCGTTTCAGTGGTAGCCATAATTCTTCCTTTCAATTATTCTTTCTTTAAATGATTACTGATATCGGCAAATTTTTTTAGCAAAAGCCGCATTGACTGCCAGGATTTCAGGAAGTAAGCGGCATTGGTATTTCCCAAGCCTATTTTGACCGTGTAGGCATCCTGCGGAAGGGAAGAGAATAAATCTTCATCAGTATAATCATCCCCCACCGCGAAAATAAAATCATAGTCCTGATTCTGAGTAAAGGCGGCCGCACCAAATCCTTTATTGACTCGGTTGTCCTTAACTTCCAATACTTTATTGCCTTCCTGGAGACCAAGGGTTTCAGATTGAATGATCGAGCGAAGTGTTTCCCTTACTTCACTTAATTTGACCGCGATCATGTCGGGATCACTTTGTCGATAGTGCCAGGCCAGGGAATAGTCTTTTTCTTCGATTAAGGATCCCGGTATCCGGTCGGTATATAATTCCATAATATGACGGATCGGATCTTTCCAGTCATTATCCAGGGATGTGGTCATAATCCACTCCTGCCCGGGGTAACGAAGCCATAATCCATGCGAGGCTATGATATACAGATTTAGATTTTGAAACCATTCTTCCAAATCATACCTTTCTCTTCCGGAGATAATCACAACGGTATTGCGGGGATCGTTAACCAGTACCTCCAATAACTGTATCAGTTCTTCATCCGGCCTGGCCTGATCAGGCTGGGGGCAAAATCCAACCAAAGTCCCGTCATAATCCAAAAACAGAACCCGCCTATTGGCATTTTGATAGGCATTTTCAATCAGATGACTGTCTTTCTCAATACTTCTTTGCATTATGGTCTGCTTTGATTCCGAAACGGTACGCTGCAGCGCATGTAAGAACTCACTGGCCCAAAAATCTACATTGTAGCGTCGCAGCCGGCGGTGCATCATCTTATTTCTGGCTATTTTTTCTTCCCGGGGCATATCCAGTGCCGTCTTTAGCCCGCTCGCGATGGCATTGTAATCATTGGCATTGACAATCACTGCCTCTCCTAATTCGCTGGCCGCACCGGCCGTTTCACTAATTACAACCATACCTTCATAATCAGTCCGGGCGGCGATATATTCTTTGCACACCAGATTCATTCCATCTCGCAGGGGGGTCACCAATAACACGTCTGAATGCCGGTAAAGCGCAATTAAGCTTTCCTGGGAAAACGAACGGAAAAAAAACCAAACCGGCATCCAAGTGAATGTTCCAAAATTTCCGTTGATCGAACTGACCAATTCAGTAATTTCTTTTCTTAAATCATCATAGATATCGACCTCTACTCTTGAGGGAGCGACGATTAAATTAAATCTGACTTTTTCCCGGTATTCCGGATAATGGGTCAGGAAGCGGCCAAAAGCTTTCAGCCTTTCCGGGATGCCTTTGGTATAATCCAGGCGGTCTACCGATAAAATGATCTTCATATCTTTTGTCTTTTCAATAATCTCCCTGGCCTCTTCCTGAAAAGAATTGTCTTCGTGTTTCTGGGTAAAGAACTGGTAATCAATCCCCATGGGAAAGGCATCTGCTTGAACGTAGCGATCTTCATAGCTAATCCGGTTCATCGTATTTTCCAGACCCAGCAAGTGCCGCGTGCTGCTTAGAAAATGCCGGACATATTCGAAGGTGTGGAATCCGATCAAGTCTGCTCCTAATAGTCCCCGCAGAATCTCCTCCCGCCAAATGAGCAAACGGAAGATTTCAGACGAAGGAAAAGGAATATGAAGAAAAAATCCGACCTGGGTATCGGGAAATTGCTCTTTAATCATTCTTGGCAGTAACATCAACTGATAATCATGAACCCAAATAATATCGTTTTCACCAATCACAGTCGCAACGGTCTTGAAAAATTTCTCATTTACCTGTCGATATGCTTCCCAGGTCTCGATGTCATATTTTGTTTTATCTGCAAAATAATGAAATAACGGCCAGATCGTTTCATTGCAAAACCCGTTATAATAGCGGTCAATTTCTTTCTCGGTGAGAAAAACCGGCAGGCACTGGTACGTATTTTGGAGTTCAT
>DAOTHZ010000155.1:0-2737 GCA_035447945.1 Syntrophomonas sp. | reverse complement strand
CATTGCTTATGACGATTCATTCAGTACCGACTTCTTTGAACAACTGGAATGGAATCTGCCCGACAACAACGATGACGAAGAAGAAGTAACTCCCTCCTTGAACAGAATCATTCAAAGCGGAAAGTGGATCAAACCCAATGGTGCATAAAGTGTCCTGGCAAGATATAATCAAATCGGAACGAGGGTTGACATTATTGGAAATAATGGTGACCCTCGTCATCGTGTGTATGTTTGTTGTGGTCATTACACAATTCATGGGTCTCAGTTTCCGGGATATTTTTGACAAAGGCAACAAGATGCAGGCGGCCGCGAAAGCCGAAAGTCTGATGGAAAAAATCACCGCCATTGTGGAAAACAATAATGAAGCCGAGTTGGATGACACGCTCCAGGATCTGGCTGGATATGTGGATGATGAGAACGACTTGCTGGTATATAATGCTGCCCAACCGGTTCAATTTTTTTACGAGAAACCTGTTTACAAGGATATTGACGACTCGGACTCAACTCCGGATGTAAAAGGCATAGATGTCGACATCGTTGTGTTTTATAAAAACGGAGCAGCATCCTATCGCCTGAAAAACTTTATTTATACAGGATGAACAAAATGATCGATCCTTCATTAAAAAACAACCAGGGATTTACGCTAATCGAGGGCTTGATAGCACTAGCTATCTTCGCCATTTTTATCCCCTTGTTTTTTTCTCTGAATTCCTACATCGACCGTTCCTTTTCCATCGCCAATCGCCAGTCTGATTTGCAATTCTATTCCAGACTGGCAAAAATACAAATCGAAAAAGAAATCCAATATGTAAACTCCCTCGAGATTCTCTCCTCTGCTCCCTCGCTGGAAAATTTCTCTTCAGGAACGGAAAAAGCAATTTGCGTCAACGCCGATCAAGAGCTGGTACGGCTGACGAAAAATGCAGCTGGTAATCTAGTTGAAACGCCTTTGATGCAGAATGTGCCTGATGATTTAGAAATGTCACTTGCTTTTGAAAAAATAATAGAAGAAAATGGAGGTGAAGATTTATACGGCAACAAACTGTTGGGATTTGTCATTACCTGCAGCAGTGCCGATGAAACTGTCAGCCTGGAGTCCAGCAAACTAATCAAAGATACCAATGTTGCTGACGAGCTGAGTATCGATGGAGATACCGGTTCGGCAATCATCTATGAGTAGTGATTGCTTACTATTCCCGGCTAATATTTGCAGAAAGCGTGACTGACAAATGGAACTTAAAAATCTGCTCGCCCAGACGGTGCAGCTGCAGGCTTCCGATCTGCATTTGAAGTCTGGCAATCCTCCCATCATCCGAATTAATGGACAGATCACCAAGCTGGACCTGCCCGCTTTATCGACCGCCGAAACCCGCTTTATCGCCCGTAAAATATTAGGCAATGAAAAATTTGAAGTGTTTGAGCTGCAAGGCGAACTGGAAGGTTCCTATCTGCAGGAGGATGTGGGCAATTTTCGCATCAGCGTTTACCATGAAAAAGGTGAGGTGGGCATGGCCTTTCGCGTGGTCAGTACCATCATCCCCAATATCGGCACGCTCAACCTCCCCCCCGGCCTGAAGAATCTGCTGGATTTAAACAGCGGCATGATTCTGGTGACCGGTCCGACCGGTTCAGGTAAATCCACCAGCCAGGCTGCCATGGTCGATTATATTAATGGACATCGTTCCTGTCACATTATTACCCTGGAAGATCCGATTGAGTTTATCCATACCAACAAGAAGAGCATTATCACCCAGCGTGAAATCGGGACTGATTCCCACAGCTTCCCTTCCGCCCTGAAAGCCGCGCTGCGGCAGGATCCGGATATCATCATGATCGGGGAGATGCGGGATCTGGAAACCATCTCGATTGCTTTAACAGCGGCGGAGACCGGTCATCTGGTGCTGGCGACCCTGCACACCACCAGTGCTGTGCAGTCCATCAGCCGGATCATTGATGTGTTCCCCTCCCATCAGCAGCGCCAGGCGCAGGTTATGCTCTCCAACAGCTTCAGCGGGGTTATATCCCAGCGGCTCATCCCCGGCAAGGACGGCCAAAGCCGATATCTGGCCTCGGAACTGATGGTGGCCACACCCGCCATCCGCAATCTGATTCGGGAAGGCAAACTGCACCAGATCTATTCCTCGATTCAAACCGGGGCCAGACTGGGTATGCAAACGCTGGAGAGCAGTATCCAGCAACTGATTGCCAAGGGTTTAATTGAAGATCAGGCGACGGAAGTAAACGGTGGATAACCACGCGGTTTCTCCGCACAAAAAATCCGGGATTCTCTGCAGAACCCCGGATATTTTTATGCCTGCGTTTGCAGGTTAATCATCCTCTTCTTCTTCATCGTCGCCGCTTTGCGCCTCTTCCGGATACAAGCCGACGTAGCGGTCATTTTCCCAGTATCCCCATTGCGAAGCGCCGTTGGGCCAGTAATAGGTGCCCTGCCCGTTGAGCATGTCGCCTTCCCATTCGCCCACATATCTCGCACCGGTCGCCCAGTAATAGGTGCCGACGCCTTCAAAAGTCAAACCGGACATGTTGCCGACATAATAATCACCGTTGGCAAATGAATATGTTCCCAGCCCATTTGGTTCGCCGCCGCCGAACTGACCGGTATACTGTTCGCCGTTGGACCAGCTCAGCGTTCCGTATCCTTCTGCCTTATCCTTGACGAATTCGCCGGTATATTTCACTTTGCTGTTCCAGGTAAAGACACCGTTGCCATGGCGTC
>DAOTHZ010000154.1:0-2839 GCA_035447945.1 Syntrophomonas sp. | reverse complement strand
CCTGTGCTGA
This sequence comes from Syntrophomonas sp., assembly GCA_035447945.1. Taxonomy (GTDB): domain Bacteria; phylum Bacillota; class Syntrophomonadia; order Syntrophomonadales; family Syntrophomonadaceae; genus Syntrophomonas_B. The sequence continues at coordinate 2,829 of DAOTHZ010000154.1, read as the reverse complement.
GGTGCAAGACGGAGAGCTTTTGGCAATATATTCATATTAGAAACTTAGAAGCGAGGGTTCGTATTATGGGATGGCGGGATGTAAGCGAGGAAGAAATATTACTGGCCAATATAGAAAAATACAATAATGAGCATATTTTGAGTTATTATCGGGATTTTAAAGAACCCAGATATGCGTATGCTGAATATGATGTCATATTCTCAGCCATTGTGCAGATGCTTGCGACACGGTCCGAACAAAAACTGCGGGCGGTTGATGTGTGCGGCGGTGCCGGAAAATCAGCCTTTATATTGAAAAAACTGGTCCCCCAGGCTGAAGTTACGCTGGTTGATCTTTCGGAAAAAATGCTTGAAATTGCCCGACAACGCAGCTGTGAAGAAAAGATCGGGGACATTGAAATGATTCAGGAAGATGCCGTAACCTTTTTGCAGCGGGACAGGCAATTTGACATCATTGTTTTTTCCTCCGCGATCCATCATTTTAAAGATCCTGTAACGCTGCTCAACAGCGCTGCGCAGCGTTTGTCTGAACAAGGCGTGATTATTACGATTGCTGAGCCAAACACTTTGACCAAAACCAAACGCTACAAGTCGTTGGCTTTCTTGTTTTGCTGCTGGGCTGACAAGATGACCATCATGAAAAGAACTATACACAGAGGTATGGTTTTTTTTACCGGAGAAGCAGCAGCTGCGGCGGATGATTTTGATATAGCAGAATACCAGGCCTATAAAGGGATCGATGATTTACAGCTGGAGCATGATTTGCAGGCTGCGGGACTAAACACCCTGCTGCACATGCAATACCCGGCCGGGGGAGACCCTTTTATGACGCAGATCATGTCACTCTTCAAACTTCACTGGGCTTTTTGTCTGGTCCTGACCAAACAACCATGGGATGATCAAAAGCAGGTATCGGATGGTCTGCAGAGTATGATCAGCCAGGGTCTGCCTTATAAATATATTTGTCCTTTACCAGAATAGATGATAACCATTATGATCAAAGCCCGGTATCTCGCATAAACAAACTTAATTGCCAAAAAGACGCCGCAGAATGAGCCTGCGGCGTCTTTCTTGAGAGGGGTTGTTTAAATTTACTCCACGATTCGGTTGCTCCGGGTCCAGATGTTCATCTCGTTGGCGGCCTTGACCAGATCATCGCGGAAATCAGGATGAGCAATATGAATCAAGGCATCAGCCCGATCCCAGATGGATTTGGCTTTCATCTGGACAATGCCGTATTCCGTCACGATGTACTGCACGATGGAACGGGGTACAGTCACGACCACGCCCGGGGTGAGAGTGGGCTTGATACGGGAGTGGACAACGCCGTCTTTGTCTTTGTAGGTGGAGCCGAGACAGATCATGCCTTTGCCCCCGTGGGAATTAAACGCGCCCAGAATAAAGTCGAGCTGTCCGCCGGTGCCGGAGATCTGTTTGATGCCTGCGGTCTCTGAACACACTTGACTGAAAAGATCGATCTCTACGGCGTTGTTGATGGCGATGACGTTATTGTTCAACGCTATCATGCGCGGATCGTTGACATAGTTGACCGGATAGGAAGCACACTTGGGATTGTTGTGCAGGAATTCATACAGCCGGTCTGTACCCATGGCAAAGGTATAGACCATTTTGTTTTTATCGATGCTCTTGCGGGCACCGGTCATGATGCCGGCTTCTGACATGTCCACGCAGGAGTCGACCAGCATCTCGGAATGAAAACCAATGTCCCGCAGATCGCTGGCCGCAATCTTGGCGCCAATGACATTCGGAAGGCCGCCGATCCCTAGTTGGATGCAAGCCCCGTCATGAATTTCTTCCATGATATAGTCAGCGATGGTATAATCGCATTCGCTGGGAACAGAGGCAGGCAATTGCAACAAAGGCGGATTGTTTCCTTCCACCACGTAGTCCACCTGGGAAATGTGCAGCGATTCTCCATTGCCGCCCAGACAGATGGGAACCTTGTTGTTGACTTCGACGATGACTTTCATGGCTTTGTCAACATAGGCCGAGGTGGTGGAGTTGGTAGGACCGGTGTTGAAATAGCCGTTTTCATCCATGGGGGATACCATAATCAAAGCGGCATTGACGCGCTCATATTTTTTTACGATGCGCGGTCCCTGATGGTAAGTGATGGGCAGGTAGGCAGACAGATGTTTCTCAGCCAGTTTGCGTGATACCACCCCGCAATGCCAGTCTTCCAGGACAAAATGTTCCTGGGCAGGGTCGGCCAGAACAATCTTTGGGACCTTGGTGTAACAAATCCCTCTGACATGCACGTCCCATACTTCCTCTGTCCGTTTCGCCAGGGCTTCATCAAGCGCTTCCGGGAACATGGTAAATTCTCCGTAAAACAATTGGTCGCCGGAGTTGATGATTTTAACGGCTTCATCAGCGCTGGTGAGTTTACTGTTGTATTCTTCTGTAAAACTTTTTTTCATGTTCATTTGATCGCCGCCTTTTTGTTGAATATTGTTTTATAAAATTTAACAATTAGATTTTACGAAACCAAAGTATATAAATTATTATAGAATAATTTAATATAGAATGATATATTATGCAATAGCTTAATATAATAATGGCTATTACACCCTGCATTAATATAAGGGTTCATCATGATAATGTCGAAAATCGCTACAGCAATTGCAGTAATTAATAATTCTTCTGCTTATCCTGTCATAAAATTTTCTGCCAGTTGAAATTAATTTTTTACTGCCAGCCAAGGATAACCCGCAAAAATAATGCGATTTTGCATTAATTCTTAATTAACTGGCTGTTGGAAAAAGTATTGAGATAAAATAATTTACAACTATTACCTGCTTTGCACTAA
>DAOTHZ010000153.1:0-2857 GCA_035447945.1 Syntrophomonas sp. | reverse complement strand
TCCCCGATTTCTTCCATGGTTTGTTTAAAAAGTTCCCGGTCTTCGGCGCGGGCAATGGCTTGCAGAGGCGTTCCCAGCAACGGCACCCCGGTTCGCGCCAGGATCCCTTCCCGATCCAGGGCCAAAGCCATGTTCAGCCCAACCTGTCCGCCCAGGGTGGCGATTATTCCCTGGGGATTTTCCTTGGCCAGGATCTTGCTGACGGTGGCAATGGTGATGGGTTCAATATAGACATGATCCGCGATATTGGTATCGGTCATGATGGTAGCCGGATTGCTGTTTAACAGCACCACTTCAATGCCTTCCTCTTTCAAGGCCCGGCAAGCCTGGGTACCGGCATAGTCAAACTCAGCCGCCTGGCCGATGATGATGGGCCCGGAACCGATCACCATCACTTTTTTAAGTCCCTCTATTAATGGCATTCCTTATCCTCCTATGACGTTGTTGCCGTGGCCAACCTGAAGACTGTTGACAAAGCGATCAAAAAAGATGCCGGTATCACTGTAGCCGAAATAGCCTTCCGGATCGAACTGTACCGAGAATACCGGCAGTCGCCGGTGGCTGACACCTTCCACGGTGTGGTCGTTGAGACTGCGCAGAAATACCTGCAGATCCGTGCCGGCCAGGGAGATCTCATCAATGGCGTAACCATGATTCTGGGTGGTGATATAGACCCGTCCGTTAAGCAGATTCTTCACCGGATGGTTGCTGCCCCGGTGACCGTAGGCCAGTTTATTGATCTCCGCCCCCATGGCCAGAGCGATCACCTGGTGCCCCAGTCCTACCCCGAAAACCGGCAACCGGTCGAGCAGACTTTTCACCGTGGCGATCGCATATCCCAGCGACTGGGGGTTGCCGGGACCGTCGGAGACAAACAAACCGTCCGGCTGCAGGCTCATGATTTCCTCTGCACTGCTGGCGGCAGGCACAGCTGCCACTTCACAGCCCCGCTGCAGGAAGGAGTTCAGCACTCCGCGCTTGCTGCCCAGATCGAGCATGACGATACGTTTTCCTCCGTCGCCGAAGTGTTCAATCTCCCGGCGGGTAACCTGCCGGACCAGATCACCGCTCAATCTGGCACTGGCCTGGCGGGCAGCAGCCGTCAGTTTTTCAATTTCGTCGAGGCGTGCGGTGATGATCCCGCCCATGGTTCCTTCATTGCGAATCACGCGGGTCAGAGCCCGGGTATCAACGTCGGTCAGCACCGTGACCTGGCTGTCATTCAAAAAGGTAATCATGTCCGTATCCATTTCCCAATGGCTGGGAAAAGCGGTCGCTTCCCGCAGGATCAGGCCTTCCACCATAGCCCGGCGGGAGGCGAAACTGCTTTCGTTGAAACCCACATTGCCGACCAGCGGATAGGTCATGACCACAATTTGACCGTAGTAGGAAGGATCGGTGATAACGTCCTGATAACCGATCATGGCGGTGGTGAAAACCACTTCGCCGCCGGCACTGCGGCATTCATTCAGCAGCGAGCCTTGAAACACCCGCCCGTTTTCCAGTACCAAATATCCTTTCATAGGAACCTCCCTGTTCTATCATTACCCGTTGACGATGATGCCATCGCGGCAAACGACTTTGCCCTGGACGATGGTCATACAGGGCCAGCCGCGCAGGCTCATGCCCTTGAACGGGGTGTTTTTGCCTTTTGAATAGAATTTTTCCGGATCAACCGTTTGGCTCAGCTGGGGATCGATGATGGTGACATCTGCATCCGCCCCCGCCTCCAGGGTGCCCTTGGTCAGGCCAAGAATATCCGCCGGGCCGATGGTGAACAGCCGTACCATGGTTTCCTCATCAATGATCCCGGGAATTACCAGTTGGTCCATGATCAGCGCCACCGCGGTTTCCAGTCCGGAAATCCCGTTGGCCGCCAGATTGAATTCGCAATCCTTGCTTTCCCGGTGATGGGGGGCATGATCGGTGGCAATGCAATCCACCACTCCGTCCAAAATCCCGTCCCGCAGCGCAATTACGTCATTTAGACTGCGCAGCGGCGGGCTGACTTTGGTGTCGGCATCATAACCGCCTACCACCTCATCGGTGAGGAGCAAATGATGAGGCGTAACTTCGCAGGTTACCTGCACGCCGCGATCCTGGGCAGTACGAATCAGCTCAATGGAGCCGGCGGTGGAAACGTGACAGATATGAACTCTCGCGCCGGTTGCTTCCGCCAGAATGATGTCCCGTGCCACCATGACTTCCTCGGCGGCTGCCGGGATGCCTTTTAAACCATAAATGGTGGAATAATAGCCTTCATGCATCTGTCCGTCAGCGGACAGGCTGGTCTCTTCGCAGTGGGATAGAAGGGGCAGATCAAACATCGTCGCGTACTGCATGGCATAGCGCATCAATCCCGAATCCAGCACCGGTCTGCCATCATCGGAGACAGCTACGCAGCCGGCTTCCATCAGTTCCGCCATTTCGCTCAGTTCCTTGCCCTCCTGGCCTTTGCTGATGGTCCCAATCGGCAAGACATTTACCACTCCGGATTTACGGGCCCTTTCCCGCACAAAGCTGGCCACGGCAGCATTGTCGATGACCGGATCAGTATTGGGCATGCAGCATACCGTCGTAAATCCGCCTGCAGCCGCCGCCCGGGTACCGGAGGCGATGTCTTCCTTGTACTCAAAGCCCGGTTCGCGCAGATGGACATGCATGTCAATAAACCCCGGACAGACCAATTTGCCAGTGGCATCAATGGTTTCCGCATCAGCCGCCTTTATATTCCTGTCCACCGTTTTGATCCTGCCATCCTCTATCAAAACGTCCAGCACATCATTGATTTCATTGGCCGGGTCGATCACTCTGCCGCCCTTAATTAGCAATTTCATCTTTTGTGCCTCCCATCATC
>DAOTHZ010000152.1:0-2972 GCA_035447945.1 Syntrophomonas sp. | reverse complement strand
TCACCTTAGCGTTTATCGCCTTAGTATGACAGACTCGGAGATGATATTTAATTTTAAATACAACAAAGCTGCCCTGCAAAAAGATGCCGGGCAGCAATAAAAGCACAAACAAAGTGTGTATTCTTCATGAACACACTTTTATCGCCTGACCTGAGCACTCCTTTTCGCAATGGAAGGCACAGCCGTTTCCAACTATACCCAATGGCCTCGTCACCATAGCGTTCATCGCCTTAGTATGACAGACTCGGAGATGATATTGAAATTTGTGTCGTAATTACATGTGTTATTCGTGAAGAATCGCAAAAATCCTGCTTTATTTAATTAGAAATATTTATCAGCAAATTATAATTTAAAGAAGATTTCACATTAAATTCTAGCGGTTGAATAATTAACCGTGCTTATAAAGATGGCTGTGCTGGCTCTCGCCATGAACATGACAGTATTCATCTATCAAATTAACCGCCATTAATAGTTGCTTATCCTCCAGTGCCTTATGGGAATCGCCATCATAAATCAGGCAGTGTTCTTCGGACAACACCAAGGCCCGCTGGGAAATGGCATGGGCCAGATCCAGATTGTGAGTGGAGGTAATAATTGTCCGCCCATGCTTGTTTAATTCCATCAACAGTTCCACCATCCAGCGCTGGGTCTTGGGATCAAGTCCGTTGGTTGGCTCATCCAGAATAATGACTTCCGGATTCAGGACCAAAGTAGATGCCACTGCAACTTTTTTCTTTTCCCCGCCACTGAGCCGATGGGGAGACCTTCCTGCCAGGTTTTGCAGATTTAACATGACCAGAACATCATCCACTCTGCGCTTCACCTCGGCTCGGCTGAATCCCATCTGTAACGGGCCAAAGGCAACTTCATCCCATACCCGGCTGGTAAACAGCTGAGCATCCGAGTTTTGAAAAATAAAACCTATACGTCGGTGGAATCCTTGGGCAAAACGGTTGTCTTCCAACAGATCTTCCGTAATCTCCTGTTCAAAAGCGCGGTAGATTCCGGTCGATGGAAACACCAAACCGCAAAAAAGCTTTAGCAGCGTCGATTTGCCTGAACCATTGGCCCCCAGCAGACAAATGCTCTCTCCCGCCTCAATCGTCAGACTCATATTATTAAATAACCATTCTTCATGTTCGTAACGGAAACTAATTTTATCCAGTTCCATAACCGTCATTTTCTTTCTCCTGCCTTGCACCATTCATTATTTTGTTCAAACACAATCGTTCCTGGTAACCCATCTGGCCAATGCGCTTTCTCCTCTGACGAGACCAAAACTTCACCTGTATAACAGCGTGCGATCATGGCCTGGTAGACTTCCTCCGAGAGGGCAACACTACGGGCGAAAAGTGATGCTATCGACGATCCCACTTGAGCCCTTTGCCATTTTGGCGGCAACTTTCCCACCGTACGAAGAACCCGGGCATCAAACATTTCGATGGAAACAGACAGCAGAACCATCATATAACGATACGTCATCTCCATGATCATGATAAACAAATCGGGGACACGAATGACCCGCAGTGATTGAAAAATATCTGCAACGGGTGTCGTCATCACCAATAATATTCCCAGGGAAAGAGAAAGTCCGACACGTAAGAATAAAAATATTGCTGCTGTAAATCCCTGCCGGGTAATGAAAATTCCTTCCGTCCAATTGATGCCCAGCCATGGGATGGTCAAAGATGAATACCGAAGATAGAAAAGCGGCGCACCATCCATTACTACATTGAACATGACCGGCAGACTGAATAACAAGCTGAGCAATGGGATAACGCCCCAGCTCCTTATTTGCAGCCTCCAAACCGGCAAGCGGGATGCCCGCATAAGAATGAGCACAAGCAGCCATACCCCAAGCAATATCGGAATTTGACGACTTATACTGATGACCAGAATCAATCCCAACATGCCAAGCAGCTTATTGGACGGGCTGATTTTCTGCAGTGCTCCGTTGCAGCGGGCATAATACTCGGTTTGCCGGTCTTCACAGATTGTCTTGCGCATATACTGCAAACTTTTCTTCAAATAGATGCTTTTGTTTCCCGGCACAACAGCAACTGCAATCTGATTTTGCTCCTCTATCATCCAATCAGGCAGTAACATATCTATTTCCTTTCCCGGTTTTAATTCCCACAGCTTCGGAAAAGATCATTCTTTAACGATTTTGTTGAAAAGACTGATTAACAAAATCACCAGTCCAGCCCCCACCAGGGCAGATAAAACATAGCCTCCGGCAGACTGGACAAAGCTTCCGTCCCAACCCGGTACGCCATAGTCAGGCAAAGGGCTGCTGCTCCAAAATTCAGCAAATTTGGCCAAGCCTGCGGGAACAAAACCAACCTCTTCCGGCAGCTGATCCGTTCCCCATTCTCCAAATGCCGTTCCCGTAGCAATCAGCCCCAGAGGACTGAGAAGAATGAATGCGCCCAAAGCCATCCACAGTTTTTTAAAATTCTTAAACAAGGTTGTCCACCCCCATTTCGTCAGGTTCAATTCTTTTCGTCAGTTTTTTCGTCAGTAACGCCGGGTAATTCCTGGCTACAAACCAAGTTCCCAAGGCAGTAACCATCCCCTCTACCGGCCCGGCGAACAATAAATGCTCGCTCATCATGGCAATCACGGCAACTTTGACCGAATAAGGAAAATAAAGCGGCGTTCCGTCAACGGCCTGGAACCAATGGTATTGGGATCCAAATTCCAGCGCCGTCACCAAGGCTGCAGCATTTAATCCAATATATCCGGCAATAAAGGCAGCTGCAATGGCCCGGGTCGAAAGAAAATCAGACTTTCCTCTGATCAGTTGATAAGTTAAATAACCAATCCAAGGCATCACCACTGCCATATTGAAACAATTGGCACCGATCGCGATGACCCCTCCATCACCAAAAATCAAAGCCTGAATGATTAAGGCTACGGATATCCCGATACACGCCGGCCATGGACCCAACAAGATAGCCAGCAGTACTGCT
>DAOTHZ010000151.1:0-3097 GCA_035447945.1 Syntrophomonas sp. | reverse complement strand
GACAGCACCCTGCGCGAAATGAGCAGCCGGATGCCCCGTGATCAGGAGGAGATGCTGTCTATCTCCGGCGTAGGCGAAAACAAATGGAAAAAATACGGCCGGCAGTTTCTCGAGGTTATCCGCAGCTATATAAAATAAACACGGTATTCTCAATAGAGATGCATTTCAAGCAGGAAAATAATATAATAAAAATTACTAAAAATTTTGAGGTGTAATATGAAACTTTGGAGTGGTCGTTTCACCAAACAGACCGATCAATTAACCGAGGATTTTAATGCTTCCATCGCCTTTGACAGCCGCATGTATGCCCAGGATATCAGAGGCAGCATGGCCCATGCCGCCATGTTGGCCCAGCAGGGAATCATCAGCCGTGAAGAAGGGGAACAGATCATCGCCGCCTTGCAGGAAATCCAGCAGGAAATCGCTGAGGGCCGGCTCCAGTTTACGGTGGAAGCCGAAGACGTGCATATGAATATCGAAACATTCCTGACCGCCAAAATCGGTAATGTGGGCAAGAAACTGCACACCGCGCGCAGCCGCAATGATCAGGTGGCACTGGATGTACGGCTTTATCTGAACGATGAGATGGAAAGCATCCGCGAACTGCTGCTGGAACTGGCCGGGACTTTGCTGCAGATCAGCAGCGAACACCGGGAAACCATCATGCCCGGCTATACCCATATGCAAAAGGCCCAGCCCATCACCTTGGCCCATCATCTGCTGGCCTATTTTGAGATGCTGCGCCGCGATGTGGAGCGGCTCGATGACTGCCGCAAACGAGTGCTGGCCATGCCGCTTGGTTCCGGTGCCCTGGCAGCAACGGGGTTCAATCTGGACCGTGACCGTGTGCGTACCGAGCTGGGGTTTGCATCCCTCACCCGTAACAGCCTGGACGGCGTCAGTGATCGTGATTTTGCCATTGAATTCTGCAGTTTCGCCAGTATATTAATGATGCATCTGTCGCGTTTTTCTGAGGAAATCATTCTTTGGTCCAGCGATGAGTTTTCCTTTGTGCAGCTGGACGACGGATTTTCCACTGGTTCCAGCATCATGCCGCAGAAGAAAAACCCTGACATTGCTGAACTGGTGCGGGGCAAGACCGGGCGCGTCTACGGTGATCTGATCACCCTTCTGACGGTGATGAAATCGCTGCCCCTGGCCTACAATAAAGATATGCAGGAAGACAAGGAAGCCTTGTTTGATGCCATTGATACCGTAAAAAAATGTCTGCTGGTTTTCAGCCCCATGCTCAGGACCTGTCGCTTTCAGAAGGAAAACATGGCTGCCGGAGCCCGGGGCGGATTTACCAATGCTACTGATCTGGCCGATTATCTGGTCGGCAAGGGACTGCCCTTCCGCGACGCTCATGCCGTAGTCGGCCAGGCCGTCTTGTATTGTGTTGAACAGAAAAAGACCCTCGAAGAGTTGGAGCTGGAAACGTTTCAAACCTTTTCCGAGCGGATTGGCCCAGAGGTCTATGAGCACTTGGATATCCTGAACTGTGTGGCCAAACGCAGCATCCCTGGCGGACCGGCACCGGAAACCGTAAAAAAAGCCCAACGCGAAGCCGCCCAATGGCTGGAAAGGATGCAACATGTTCATCAGTAAATTTGATAGCGTCGATGGAAAACCCGATGAAGATCAGATCCAGACCTGGGTCGAAGGGTATTTTCAGAACATGATTACGACATTAAATAGTTTTTTTGTCCATGTGAGCGCGGCTGAAGCCGTGGAGCGCATGTCCGCCGTCCCCTTTGCCCAGTTGGTCAGCGAGGAACTGGAAGGGGAGAGTGAAACGGTCATCCAATTGGCAGTAGGCATCATCAACGAACTGGCCGCCACCGAACTGGAGTTCATGCGCGCTTATCTATGATTGATTGCTAAAAATAATCACAGATCATGGAGAACCTTGCTTGGAAAAGCAGGGTTTTTTGCTTTTAAGCGCTGAACATTAAAAATATTTTTACACCTCGACAAACGCTGACACATAACCCTAAACCAAAAAACTTATTTTTCATATAATTATGAGGTTGATACTAATTGTGGAAAATAACGGAAGGCGAGAATAATGATGACAAACACCCCGGATATAATAGACAAAGACCGCTTAATTGAGGAGATGAAAGCCGAAGTTTTACGGCTGCAGATCGAAAATACCCAGCTCAGAAGGGAACTTGGCAACCTTACGTTCAGGGGTGTCAGTGAACAAATAAAAACCGAAAATGAATGCAAACAGTCGCAAAAACTACTGCTGTCTCTCTGGTCAGCCAGGTAGCCGCAGGTATTTGTCAGGGAATCAAAAATCCCCTGTCGACCGTGCGGCAATTCCTGCAGCTGTTCGAGAGCAAAGAGAAATACAAAGCTGACAAGAAAGCTTATGAACTTGTCATAGAAGAACTCGACCGCGCCGAGGATATCATTTCCACTTTCTCATTGCTGGCCTGCAAGAAGGATGAAATCATGAAATTGCAAAGTTTGAATGACAATATTGTGCAAGTATTTCCCCTGATTATGCAAGAGGCCGAAAAAAACAAAGTGTTTATCAAATTGGAGCTAAGTGAGGCTGCACCCATTATGATGGATGAGAGTGAGATCAGGCAGCTACTGCACAATCTGGTGCGCAACGGCATGGAAGCCATGCAAAACGGAGGTATTTTAACCGTAGGCACCTTCCAGGACAAAAATGGTGTCAATCTGGTCGTGAAAGACAAGGGAACCGGTATCCCCGAGGATGTCATGGAAAAAATCGCCACCCCCTTCTTTACCACCAAGGAAAGGCGAATCGGCTTGGGATTGTCTGTTTGTTACAGCATTGTTGACAGACACAATGCTCAGATTGATATTAAAAGCAGTCCCGAAGGAACGTGCGTTAACGTCGTATTTCCGGCGGCAGCGAAGGCCGCCAACAGCCAGACCGGCAAGTCTGCTCCCGCCTAATCTTGACGGCAGAGCACAATCTTGTTATTATTTATCATGGCGTAAACAATCACTCGGGGTCAGCCCCGAGTTATTTTAACCTTATGCCGATGTGGCTCAGTGGCAGAGCAGCTGATTCGTAATCAGCAGGTCGGCGGTTCAAATCCGCCCATCGGCTCCA
>DAOTHZ010000150.1:0-3183 GCA_035447945.1 Syntrophomonas sp. | reverse complement strand
GCCAGATCAGTCCCCGGACGAATGGGAATCCATTCATCGGCTTTGGCTGCGGTCGTTGACAAGCGGGGATCAAATACCACTAATTTGGCTCCGTTTTCATTTTTAGCATGCATCGGTCCGCGCGCAAAAGAATTCTTGGCTTTGCCTAATTGGTCCCAGCCAAAACAGAGGATGTATTTACTGCTTTCAAAGTCGGGAACATAGTTGGCCGTACCAAGAACCAGTTGGGTTGCCAACTGCCGAACATTGTTGCAGGTGGATTGATGACTGATATTGTTGGGGCTGCCAATGGCATTTAAAAAGTCCACCCCCTTGTGATGGCCGATCCATATGACCGACTGGGGACCATGTTCGTCAATGGCCTTCTTAATTGCTGATGCAGCCTGGCTGATGGCTTCATCCCAAGTAGCTTTTTTCCATTGGGGATCCTGCCCCGGCACTCTCCCTTTGACAGTTTTAATCAGGGGAGATTTTAATCGATCCGGGTCATAAAGCATATTTATACCGGAATTGCCTTTGGCACATAAAGAACCGCGGCTGTGTTGGTCAACGGCTTTCCCTTCCAGTTTAACCAAACGGCCGTTTTCAATCTTGCCTTTCATCGCACAGTTCAGTTCGCAAATTCCGCATACCCCGTGTTTATATACTACTTTGGCAGGCGCCGCCGCCAGCGCATCGCTGTGGGGTTCTTCAAGCAGACTTTTGCCGGCCAGACCGGCACCTAGTGCAACAGCCACGCCGCCTCCGCCGATTTTAAAAAATTCACGTCTTGATACACCCATACGTTTCCCTCCCCTGTGTCGCTTCCAATCTTTTTCCTTCTTTATAATGTTTCTCTATTCTAACTATAGCACTCGACCATTACCGACAATTATCTGACTTTGTTATCGGGTTATAAGCCACGCTTTTAGCTGGCTTTTATTGAACCAGAATTATTTAGCGTATTTATACAATTCAACCTGATCGTTGCAATAGACTTTTTCCAGGAACAACGAGGAATCAAAGCGCAGTTTCTGACGGTGGGATTTGTCGACGAGGAGATAGTCAACGCCATATTTTTCAATCATTTGGCGGGCCATCTTTTGATCGCGAGTGTAGAAGAGGGTTTGCATGTCTGCATAGCGAATCTGCGCCTGGCTCTGGTACTCAGGACGCATATACATCCATCCCTCCACTACCATACGCCGCTGGGCAAAGGCGGAATAATAAAAAAAGCGCGGATTGTCCTTGTTCAGCCAAAAGGTACGGAAGGAAGCAACTACTGCGTCGGACGGCGTCCCGGTGCGCAGATAGGAGAGGCCTTGATACATGGCCGGCGTGAGCGGCTTGTTGCGCAGTTCCATGTGTTTTTGCAAGCTGTAGGCCTGGTATTGCATGGTTGAAAGGGTGTCACCGACCGACAGGAGCACCAGCAGAATCATAACGATCTTCAGCAGATGCCGGCTGCGGTTGGAAAAAAGCTCTGTCAGGTATCCGGCGGCCATCAGGTTCAGAGCGGCCCAACCCGCCAACAGAAAATAATACTGGGAAGTACCCCGGTAGTTCAAGAAATACGCGGGGATACAACCAGCCAGCACCAAGGCTAATAAAAACACCTGTTTTGCTTCGATCTCCTTTGGCCTTCTCAGCAATTGCCAGAGCGAACGCAGCAGCACCGGCAGCCGGAAACTGTAAAACAGGATGAGGTATAAAGGAATCGTCACCAGGGGAAACCAGCCCGGATGCAGGGTTGCCATTTTTTTCTCAACAATCTGATAAAGGGCAGTCGTCTTGATGATGGTCAACGGCAGAATATTGATCCCTTCACTGCCGGTACCTTTAAAAATCAACAGAAAGACGACGGCAAAAACAGCCAGACTGCTGAGCAGTATTATCACCACCGGCATTACTCTTTGCCGGAAAAGCACTGCATAAACTGTCGTTGCCAGCAAAGCAGCCCCGATGACCGGGAAAAAATTGCCTTTGGCACCACTGATGGCAAATGTCAGCAGCAAGATGACAGCCAGTTGCCGCAGGCTGAGCACTTTGAAACCCTGGCTGATTTCCATCATCAGCGGCAAAAAAATAAGCAAGGCAAATAAAAAGGTGGGACTGATAAAGAAGTTGCGCAGCCATACGTTATGCGGCCAGGCCAGCAGTGCCGTCCCCAGGAAAAAGACGATGACCAGGTGGAGGATGCCCGCCCTCCGGTCATGAAACCAGCGGCTGGCAACGAAATACGCACCGCCCATCAAGGTATAAAGAAATAAAATAATATAAAAGCGAAAATAAATGACCGGCAGGCTTACTTTGCTTATAAAGGCGAGAAAGGCCATATAAACATAGTAAAAGATGTGGTAGTTGAATTCCATTCCAGCCAGGCGCGGGTCCTGGGGGTACCAGTGATGCAAGATTTCGGCGATGTTACCCAGATGCCAGGGATCGTCAACATGGTATACGACTGCCTGGGAACCTGGCAATTGGTTGGGAATATAAAAAAACCACACGATCAAGCCCACTACCAATAAGGAAATCGCAGTCAAGACGGTCAAATGCCAGACAGAAAAGGCTTGGAAGGCATTTTTGATACTGCGTCCGTCTTTTTTATAAAGCCTGTTTTGCAGGTAAAGCATCAATCCTATCCCCGGCAGGAGATAAATGAGAAAATGCAGCTTCAGCCAGGAGGCCCCGATAAACAGCAAAATATCGAGAGACATTCCGATGACCAGCGCCAAAACAAAGCGATACTGGGTATCCGGATAGAGTTTCCACCAATGCAGCAACAAAAGCCCGGGGATCAATGTCCCCACGGCAACTGTAGCCGAGAGTTTCAGCAGGTCAAAAGCCCCCAGGCCAAAATAAAACAAGACCAGCAGGTTGACAACCGCCAGAACAGCCAAAAGATAACGTTTCAAAGGTGCTGCAGTCACCATCTTCCTCCCTGAACGAATTATGTCGTTGCCTCAACTCTCCCCCAATTGATCATAGATCTTGCCCCACATCCCGGCAAAGCCTTCCATTCTCGGCTGGCGCGGTTTGGCCAGGGGGTTGGCGAAAATACTCCTGACTTGCCCGTTTCTGGTCATGATTAGGATTCTGTCGCCCAACACCAGAGCTTCATCGATATCATGGGTCACAAACAACACCGTAGTGGCCAGTTTGTCTTTGATGCGCAGCAGTTCCTGCTGCAGATTGTGACGGGTC
>DAOTHZ010000149.1:0-3281 GCA_035447945.1 Syntrophomonas sp. | reverse complement strand
AATCAAGAAAGCTCCTACGGCTATTGCTCAGAAATTACTTGACCACTGCTTGGCCAGCGCCTGGTTCCGACTTTCCACTTTTCAACTTTCTACTTATATACTCCGTGACCCCTCTGGTGTTTCCACGATCAGCAGGATCTTTTCCTGGGAGCCGGTCAAAGCGTTGATATAGACATAGTAAGTATCGCTGTCGATCTTCCCTTTCACTTCGTAGGTCAGCCGTTCTTCCAGGTTGCCCAGAGGGATAAGGGCCAGGCGGACTCTTTCTATATTTAGCCGGGGATTTACTTTGGCTCTGGCTTCATCTTCGGTGAGCGCAGGTGCCGGCAGTTCTCTGTTCGTATGGGACAGCAAATATTTGCTGGCATCATAGCCGGCTACATTGCGGGTATCTAAAGAAACACTGACCTGGATCATATCCGGATAGATAACCACACCGTCCTGCAGTGCGGCAAAGTTGACCAGCAGTTCGTTCCCTTCCGCCAAATGACCAGTGGCCACAAAGGCTCCCAGGTCTAATTTGTCCACAAAATCCTCCGCCTTGCGAATGGCCTGTGCATAGCCGATCCGTTTGGCCGCCGCCGGTTCCCCGCCGTCCATCATCAAGACAACATGACCGCCTTTGCGGCTAATGCCCAGTATAAGTTCAGACCTTCCGGCCTCCTGAGGTTTCAGGGTGACTGAATAGGAAGCAATACGACCGCTGGCAAGGCTGGTGGTGCCAACTGTATATCGGCCGGTACGGTTCATTTTTTTAATAAACTGCAGGGCAATGTTTTCTGCCTGGGTTTTATTGATCACTGCTCCTGTCAGTCCGCGTGGGGATCTGTTAACCACATGATCGGAAAATGGTCCGTCATAAGTTAAGGTAGGTACTTCATTCTGCAGCCGCTCGTCCAGTTTGCCGAAACCCTCCAAAACAGCCAGGCTTTCCTGAGGCAGCTTGTCTTTGTCAACCCTGGCCAGACTGCCGAAGCGCACTTGTTTTTCCTGCATCAATTCCACCAGGGAACGTAATTCCTTATGGATCGTCCGGTTTTCATTATGCAGCTGCCGGATCTTCTGCCAGTCACTATCGTTTATTTCCTGGCCATCGGCGGCCTTTTGTGCCAATGAATAGCTGAAATCACCCAACTGCGACAGGTATTGATTGCTGCGCACGGTATTGATAGTGCCTAACGGCAGATTGCTTAAATTGGCCTTGGCCATTTCGGCCATTGACCAGACGCTGGCAAAGGTGATCGCGTTCTGCCCTGCGGAGTTGGAAGCCAGGGATTTCCCCAGCAGCACGTCCAGGTTTTCCATGTTTTCGATCAGATTAAAGAAGTTATTCTGGTAACTGGCTTCCAATGCATTCTGAGAGGCATTGGCTTGCTTATAATACTGAGCGGAATAATAGGAACCGGCGGCAACCGCCAGCCCCACTACCAGCAGCAAGCCGATCAGGACTTTATGATTGCGCAATCTTTCGTTCACCTCTTTCTAAAATCAAATACCAAAAACATGTTTGCCGATCCGGGTAATGATTTTTCTGCTCCAGATCCACTTGCTGGTTGCAGTAGCCGGATTCCAGTAAAAAATCGAACCATAAGAAGGATCCCAGCCGTTTAGGGCGTAGCGGGCGGCGCGCAGATGTGTATCCGTGGGGTTTACCGACCAGAATTGTCCGTCCACAATTGGCGTAAAAGCCAGAGGCTGATATATTACGCCGTTTACTGTCCCGGGGAATTTCGGATTGCGAACCCGGTTCACGATAACAGATGCCACCGCTACCTGCCCATTAAAAGGTTCACCACGGGACTCGGCCGCTACCATACGGGAAATCATCCAAACGTCATCTGAACGGGGTTCTCCCACTTTGCCCTGTACAGGCATGACCGGCTCCTGATCCCTGATCTGGAGATAGAATAATCCTGCGCCCAGGATACATATGACCAAAAGAGCTGCTAAAACTTTTTCGTAAAATTCTGAGAGCTTCACCAACTTCCCTCCTTTGCTCTATCTAGTATTTCCAAAAACTTTAACGCCTTATGCAAAAGGAAAAGCATCACTTATAGGTTTTTATCACTGATTCTTCATAGTTTGTTCATGAGATGTTCATAGTTCTGGCTTATTCTATTGATAGTATAATGAATATAGAGGGGGGAGCCCTGTGAAAAAAGCTTATTTTAAATGGTTTCTAGACCTGCTGATGTTGGTCTTTCTAATTACTTTTGTAAAAGCCAAAATGATTTCTTTAAGCTACCACGAGATCGGAGGGCTGATCATCGGGGCTGTGTTTGTGATCCACATCGTTTTAAACTGGCAGTGGGTCAAGAACATTGCCAAAGTACTTTTCTCATCGAAACTTAAAGCCCGAAACAAGCTGATGTTCTGGTTCAATGTGCTGATCTTTATCAGTATGCTGACCATCATCATAACCGGGCTGTTTATCTCCGAGATCCTGTTCCCCGGCCTTCGCGTCCAAGGTTTTGCCATGAGACCGCTGCATGAAGGGATGTCTTATCTGGCCCTGACGCTGGTGGGGCTTCATATCGGCCTGAATGGGAGATGGCTGATCAGTGTCTTTAAGAAAATGTTTTCCATAATACAGATCCGCCCTGGGATAAATTATGTTCTGAGGGCTGTGGCGGCAGCCATACTCATTTTCGGAATCTTCAGCGCGGTGCAGACTGATTTTTACGGAAAAGTACCGGCGATGGTCAGCACTTATGCTGCTATTTACAGTGGAGATCTGAACGGTGCAGGACCGATTCCTTATGGGTTAGGGGAAGGTTTGCACAAAAGAGGAGGACTGCCGCCCGGCAAATTTAAGGGAGAAGGCCGGGGAGGCGAGGGACAGCAGCAACCTTTACCGGGAGGGCTCCACCGCGGTCAGCCAGGATCGGGCAAGGGAGACTTCAGAGGCCGGCACGGGCAGGAAGGACAGCCCAATCAGTTGTTTTACATGATCATCACTTACCTGTCCATTATCGGATCAATTGCCATTGTAACGTATTACGCTGATAAAATTTTGGCGAGGAAGAAAGGGTGAGGAGTGAGGGGTGAGGCGTGAGGAGTTTGGAGAGAATTGAAAAGCAGAAAGTTGAAAGTTGGAACCAGGCGAAGGCTGAGCGATAGCAAATCCATGGCCAAACAACAGAAGGGGCGCGCATTGTGCGCCCTTTACTATTGCTTCAGGTGACAAGGGGCAGATCGCTTTACGCGTTCTCCTCACTCCTCACTCCTCACTAATCTATCCCTGTTTTGGACGTCTTTGGCCAGCAGTTTGTAGATGGTGG
>DAOTHZ010000148.1:0-3300 GCA_035447945.1 Syntrophomonas sp. | reverse complement strand
ATGTCGGGGCGCAAGGTGCGCAGCGATGTTGCCATGACCGGGGAGATTACCTTGCGCGGCCGGGTATTGCCCATCGGCGGATTAAAGGAAAAATCCCTGGCCGCCCATCGTGCCGGGATCTATACCATTGTTTTGCCGGCTGAAAATGAAAAAGACTTGGAAGATGTGCCGGCCCAGATAAAAAATGTAATGAATTTTGTGCTGGTCAGCCATATGGATGAAGTACTGGCCCAAGCCCTGCTCCCCCAGGCAAAAGGCAAGCGGTGACCCCTTGACAGGAAAGTCGTATGATAAAGCCTGGTTGAGCCTTCATTTGATGAATCAGTTGCGGGGGCACTTCCTTACAAAAGGTGTGTCCCCCTGTTTGCGCCCAAGCAAGCCGCATCCGGTGCCCGGACTACGTTATTGGGCTTTATTCAGACCAGGAAGAGGATGATTTGATGCTGGTAATCAAGAAAGCTGAATTCGTCAGCTCATTTGTGGATATCAAGAGTCTGCCCGAGGACAATCTACCCGAGATTGCTCTGGCAGGCCGGTCCAATGTGGGCAAATCTTCGCTCATCAACAAAATCGTGAATCGAAAAAATCTTGCCAAATCGAGCTCCACGCCTGGCAAGACCCGCACACTGAATTATTACTTAATCAATTCCGCCTTTTACATGGTTGATCTGCCCGGCTACGGCTATGCCCGGGTATCCAAACAGGAACGGGACAAATGGGGCAAATTGATTGAAAAGTATTTGAGCAGCCGTCCGCAGCTGCGCGGCGTCATCCAACTGCTGGACATCCGGCATCCCCCCACAGAAAACGACGTCGCGATGCAACAGTATCTGGAGCATTATCAGGTCCCCATACTGCTCATCGCCACCAAGACCGATAAAGTATCCCGCAACGAAAAAAACAAAAACCTGGCGGTGATCAAAAAAACCATGCAGCTGGAGTCGGATCAACTCCTCATCACGTTTTCTGCTGAAACCGGCGAAGGTGTTGACGAAGTCAAGACCGCCCTGGAAGAGATACTGACACCGCCGGAATCCGAATAGCCAATGCGGATCGCACTGCCCGGACCTTGCAAAGTGTCCTGCCAGGCGCCAGTGAAGCATCTCACTGCGCGCCGCCAAGGACAGCCCGGTTGGGTGAACTTTTCTATCGTTAATCAGAGTAAAAACGACTCCGAACTCAATGCCTCCACCCGCGCACGCATGCAGGCAACCAGCCGCGAGGCTTCCTCGTTTTCTTCCAGCTGGGAGGCAAACTTGTCCAGCAGACGATTGATTCTCTCCCTGCCTTTTTCTTCCTGGATGATTTCCAGCGGAGTCTTTTCCTCCAGCTCGGGATGACAGGTGCGCAGCCACCGTTCTGTTTCCTGTTGCTGCAGGACGGTAAACCAGATGGCGGCCAGCTCCAGCGGCGGCGGCTGACGGTGCAGGTTGCTGTTGACCAGTTGCCATTCCCGGGGGGGCTTGATGTCTTCGCCCGACAATGCCTCCCATTGATACAACTCATCCAGTCCGCCGGCACAAGTGAGGACATAATTCTCCGTCAGAGCCAGCATTTTATATACCCCCGCCTGCTGGTCCTGATACCAGGTCAGATCCTCATATTTATTGACGTATTGCATCCCTTGGTTGGCTTCCAGCCACGCTTGAATGGCGAGGTGCTGTGACGGGTCAGCAAAGGGCAGATAGCGAATGTCATTGATGTTGAGCAGCTTTTTTCGCAACGCATGGTCAAACAACCCCAGCAGGACATCGGCATGGTTTTTTAACAGCGTGACGGTGTCAGCTTCGCCTTTGATGGCTGCCAGATAACGGACGTGCTTTTGCAGATAGGAGGCTTGACCGTCATTGTTGTCAACGGCCAGGACCATGCCGGAAAAAACCTGACCTTCCGCGAATCCCACCATTCTTCCCAGCAATAGCAAAGGTTTTTCATTCAAATCCGCGTCCAGCGATTCTTTCAAGGTGACCTGCTGCCGGGCTTCGGTGAAGATGTCCCGCAATTCCAGATAATGGTCGCCGATATGGGTGGGTTCATAAACCGATAAATAAGAGTCGGACAAGGCGTGCAGGCATTCTTGCAACTGCGCGGGCATATACTGGCGATGATCGCTGAGGTAATCCTCCGCCAGTGTCCGCTGGTTTTCCTGACGGTAATCAAACCACAACCAGTCGGAAAAGAGGGCTTCCTGCTCCCCGGTCAGCTGTTGATTGACGGTATAATGGCAAAAATACTGACGGGCATCTTTGCGAATGCGTTTAATATTGGCTTTGTAAGCATCATCCAGTTTCAGTTTGACAGCGGCCATCATCTGGCTGCAGCGCGTGAACAGGTCGGCGGTCGGACCGTCTTCGAGCACCATACAGCATTGTTTGTATTTCTTGCCGCTGCCGCAGGGACAGGGGTCATTGCGGCCGATTTTATTTTTGCCCATGATTTCCTTCCTCCATAAATAGCTTTTTTATCTGCAGGATATTTAACGCCGGGACGCCAACTCGATTGTGCAAACGTCCAATACTATTCGCTCATGAAATGCTGCATGGTAAACAGCTCCGGTGCGCCGCCGGTATGCAGGAACATGACGTTGTCACCGGCCTGAAAGCGTCCTTTTTCAACCAGATCAAGCAGGCCCGCCATAGCTTTGCCACTGTAGACGGGATCCAGCAGGATGCCCTCGGTGCGGGCCAGCAGTTCGATGGCCGCACGAACCCGGGGATAGGGGATGGTATAGCCCTCCCCCACATATTCGTCATGAATTTCCATGGGTGCCAACGGCGGAGCGGGGAGATCGAGATGCTGCAAGGTTTGTTGGATCACCTGGCCGGCTTCTGCTTCGCACCAGTCCTGGTCGCCGCCCACCGAAATTCCGATTACGGGAATGCCGTTGGCATCCAGCTGACTGCCCAGATAGAGACCGGCATAGGTGGTGCCGGTGCCAAAGGCGGCAATGATCCCGGCGAGTTGATGAGGGAATTGCTGTTTCATTTCCTGATAGGCCTGTATGTAGGCCATCGTACCCAGGATGGTATGGCCTCCAGCCGGAATGACATAGGAGCGCTTGCCTTGTTTCAGATTGTCAGCCGTCAAACGGGCCAGAGTGTCTTCCACCTCGCGGTTGCGGACACAATACGTTTTGGCACCCAAAATTTTATCCAGCAGGTAATTGCCTTGGATTAGCTGCGGTTCTTTGCCGGTCAGAATCAATTGACATTCCAGTCCCAAGAGCGCTGCGGCAGCTGCCGTTTGTCGAGCGTGATTGGAGGAAACGGCACCAAAAGTGATGATGACCTTGGCCTCCTG
>DAOTHZ010000147.1:0-3365 GCA_035447945.1 Syntrophomonas sp. | reverse complement strand
ATTATCTGGGCGTAAAGATGGACAATGAAAAAAACAAGGTAAGAGGCAAGGAAGTAGACGTAGCGACTGCCGATTCCAAAGTCAGAATCTTCGTCATCCCGACCAATGAAGAACTGGTTATCGCCAGAGACACATTGAGACTTTCCAAGAAATAAAACAAAATTGCATGAATTATACTGTTGAAAAGCGGGAGCATTCCCGCTTTTTGCAGTAGTATGCCCGGGCGGACTGCCCGTTTTTCCAGTGACCTACGTTT
The DNA here is from genome assembly GCA_035447945.1 of Syntrophomonas sp. Taxonomy (GTDB): domain Bacteria; phylum Bacillota; class Syntrophomonadia; order Syntrophomonadales; family Syntrophomonadaceae; genus Syntrophomonas_B. The sequence continues at coordinate 3,109 of DAOTHZ010000147.1, read as the reverse complement.
GCTGGTGGAAAAGGAGTGCATGATCATCGAGCTTCAGCCTTTATATAAAAGCAGACGATTACATGTCTATCAACAAGGCAAGTTAATCGAAAAAAACGATCCGGTTGTCATTGAGACACAACTGCATCTGATCGTCAATGATGAACCGGCGGCAGAACTGGTTTGTTCACCACAGGCTTTTGCAGAATTGGCAGTCGGGTATTTGTTAAGCGAGAATCTTTTAAAGGATTATCCGGATTTATGTTCCTGGCGTTTGGATGCACAGCAGCAGGCGATTCACTTGTATACGAAGCACTCTTGGTTAGGGCAAGCGCAGCATACTCGCCAGATTAACAGCTACGCAGGCAGAGGGCTGGGACTGCAAACCGAAACAACCGGCATTGCTGCTGTTACAAGCGCAAAAGATTTATTTACGCCAGCGCAGATATTTGCCATGATCGATGCGTTGGAAAACAGCGGCGGAACTTTTCATCTCACTGGCGGAACCCATAACGCTGGGTTGGGATACCAAGGCCAACTGCTGGTCAATTTTGAGGATATTGGTCGCCATAACGCTGTTGACAAGGTGTTTGGCCATGCTTTTCTCCAGCAGATTCCGCTCAACGACAAGTGCCTGGTGCTGAGCGGGCGGATTGCTTCGGAAATCCTGTTAAAAGCAGCCCGCCGGAACATCGCTCTGGTAGTATCCCGTTCAGCCGCTACCGGACTGGCGATCGATCTGGCCGAAGCATTGGGGATTACCTTGGTAGGCTTTACCCGCGGTGATAGATTTAACATTTATTGTCATCGAGAAAGGATCCAGATGTAATCTGCGAATATGGGCTAAGACTGTAACCAGCGCTTTTCAAAATTCGGTTCGTGATACAACTGATGGGCCAGCAGCAACAATTTGTGAGCGCCAAGGTTGCGTAGATAATCCGGGTTGAGATCATTAATACGAACCCGGTCAAGACCGTCAGCATCCTTGAAAAGGCTATAGAGCTTGAGCGTACGGTCAGTGTCTTGCAAGTGATACTTGTTGAATTGCTTCATTGCAGCCTGGTCTGCGACCGCATGCAGCTCAATCATAAATCGAACCGTTTCCATATCTTCAGCGGGCAGTGGTTTCAGCAGTCCCCGGGACATTAGTTTGCGAAAACTGGCCAGACCATGGGTGGTGTCATAACCGTCGGTCAATCGGCCAATATCATGATAGATAGCCGCGAGGCAAATGAGGTCACGTTCCTGCTCGGTCAGTTTTTCCAGATGAGCCAGCAAAATTCCCAACAGCAACACCCGTCTGGTATGGCTGACAGCATGGATTCCTTCAGGATTGTGGAACCACTCCGCTTTTATTTGCCGGGCATAAGTATAATAAGCGCCGATCAGCTTCTGGCTCTGCATCAAGGGCAACAGGCCGGAAATTTTGATCATTTCCAAGTGTTTTATCTGGCATGTCTGCCCCGGCGCAATAGAGACTTCTTTTTCAGATTGACTGGGGGTATCGCTGTTTACAGCACTGATATGAACCCGGGCTTGAAATATCTCGGCTTCCCGCTTGGCAAGCGATATCATTTGCTGAATGGCGCGATTAATGTCTGTATACCAAAGAGACTGGGTTTCCAGCTGGCCGATGTGGTCTGCGCTGGCAAAGATTTTAACATAGCCTTGCTCATCGGCCAACGGCATGCCTTTTTGCGCATCCTTGTAGCGGGACGCCTTGCTGACAAAGGCAGGATCAAATGCCTCCCGACTGTAGGGATTGCCGGCGAGCATGGATTGTAACAAAGGGTACTTATCCACATCAGGAATAAAACTGAATACTTCCATAAACAAATCCGGAGCCAGACGGGGATCAACAATGCGTAGAAAGCTTTCGAAGTCACGGTTGGCGACTGCTTGATTGAGTTGGTTTTCGGCCTTTATGATACGTTTTTTCAGGTTTGCGAGATCATTCCGGTTACTGGCAAACTCAAGAAAAACCGCACCTCGATAATAGCTGAATGGTTTTTCCGGATTGCGAAGGTTGACATAAAAATCATCTGCACTCAATTCGAGCGTGCTTATAAAATCCAATAATTTGGGCAAAGCTAGGGCTATCTTCGGAGAGTCGGCCAAATCAGCCGCAGACAATGCAACGAGCCCGTTGCGCATGATAAAACTGTCAAAATTCATTTTTTTCATCGGCAAACCTCACAGAATAGATTTGGATTCCCATGGTTTTATTCGTTTTTATTCTATGTTTATCCTGCCGGAATCATTAAGACAAAATCATCAGCAAGCAATCATCAGATGCCCAAGTCGTTTATTGACAAGCTCAAGAAGAGCAGTCTATAATGAATCTGGTGTTTTTATGAGGTGAATGTATGCAGATAAACCTTGCCCGGCTGAAACTCAGGCCGCAGCAAAGCGAAGACTTTTACCTGGAAGCACAGGGAAATAATGATTTTTTCCAAGGATCAGGCGCAATTTTCCATGATCGCATCATCGTTGATCTGCAGGTGGAGAACACCGGGCGTATGTTTTTGGCCCGGGGAAAAGTGAAAACCTTGCTTGTCCTGCCGTGTTCACGTTGTCTGCAGGATACCTGTATAGCCATTGATACTGATGTCGAATTGACATTGGTGCCTGCCGGGCAGGCCGGAAAGCCAGAGCCCGAAGAGGATGTATTGGTTTTCCAGGGAGATCTGGTGGATTTGCGTGTTCCTGTTCATGAGGCTATATTTATGGCAATCCCGATGATTCCTCTGTGTCACAGCGATTGTCGGGGGCTATGCCCAGTTTGCGGGAAAGACCTGAATCAGGGGCCATGTTCCTGTCAACAGAAGGAAATCGACCCCCGATGGGAAAAACTAAAGAATTTATAGTTGGGAAGGAGGTAGTATGAATGGGCGTTCCCAAAAGGAGACAGTCACATTCACGGAAGAATAAACGTCGTTCTGAATGGAGAAAGATAGACGCACCCGGATTAGTTGAGTGTCCCCAGTGTCACGAACTGAAAATGCCGCATCATGCATGTTTGAATTGTGGTTACTATAAGGGCAAAAACGTTATTTAAGACCAATCCCAGTAAAAGAACCAAAAAGTAAGCGATAGTCTTCCAGGCTGTATCTTACTTTTTGTTTTTTAT
>DAOTHZ010000146.1:0-3406 GCA_035447945.1 Syntrophomonas sp. | reverse complement strand
ACTCCCGGGTAAAAGACTCCATTTTCACAAACGAAACGAATGACCTCATCTCCCGTTATGAAATCATGTATGAAACTGAAAAACATGAAAAAGAAAACCAACTGCTTTTAAGGGACAATGAGATTAAAGCAAGAAGGCAGAAAATGCTGCTGATTTTTTCTGCAGGGCTATTGCTGCTGCTGATCATGGCCGTGAGTCTTTTCAGGGTAAGGTCAAAATACCTGAATCAACAACAGCAAATCCTGCAGCAGGACAATTATCTTGCAGGTCTTGAAATTGCACGGAAGGATACCGCGAATCAGGTGCTGGAGGAGAGGATATTCGCCGAACAGCAGATCAACAGGCTTGAACGGGAGAAACACATGGCTGAAATTGAAGTAAAAAACAATGAACTGGCCAACTCGCTGCTCAATATTGTCAGGAAAAATGAAATTATGTACGAAATCCGGGAACGGATCCGGACATCGGGCAATGGTGATGCCCTGAACGAACTTGTCCGGTATATCAATTCAAATACAGATACCGATCACAACTGGAAAAAGTTCAGGCTGGAATTTGAGCAGGTTCATGCGGGTTTCTTCGACCGGCTGAAGCAATCCTATCCTGATCTTACCGAGCACGACGCCCGCCTGGCCGCCTGTCTGCGCATCAACCTGAGCTCCAGGGAAATCGCCGGCATGATGAATGTGTCCCTTGAAACCGCGCATAAAAACAGGCAGCGGCTGCGAAAAAAAATGAACCTGCCTCCCAGTTGCGACCTGATGTCCGAGTTGAAGAAGATCTGAACATATATTCCTGCTACAAAAAAAATCTTGCTTGTCCCCCTCTTTGTCCCTCCCGAAAATTTGCCGGACCCCGGTGAGGTGACTTAAATTTGTGTAACCAGCACGTTCAGTTATGACCACCTGCTCCATGATTACGTTTCACCGGGCCACCTATGATGACGGCTTCGGTTTTTCATGCATGCAGGCAGCCTATAAACTGGGTATCCGCGGGAGAATGGATTACAGCCCCCTTCAGGGGGTCACCATACTGGCCGAAGGAGAGGAAGAGAGCCTTTCGGCTTTTATCGACTGGATCAATCAGCATGCCGGACTTATCAACCACTTCAGCAATCAGCAATTAAACCGCCAGCCTTTCAACTACAAGGAATTCGACATCTACCGGCACACCGCTTAGTAATTGATTATCATTGATTTATACAATTCTGCTTTAATAAAAATACTGAAATCATGAAAACACTGACCCGCCTTTTTATGGTGACGGCCCTGACGCTGATCACATTTTTATGCTCCGGACAAACCGCAGAGCAGGCTCCAGATAAACCAACCCCACCCACATATGGCAGCCTGGATTACTGGCAGGAGAAGATTCAGGACGGGAAAACCAATTACTTTGAGTTGAAGTCAGAACTGAGCAATTACTGGAACAACAGGGAAAAAATAAAGGGCTCCGGCTACAAACAGGTGATGCGCTGGCTGGATGCACAAGCGCCCTTTGCCATGCCGGATGGCAGCCTAAGGTCGCCTCAGGAAGATGTAAATGTCGCCATGAATTTCATGCAAATGAACAGTAATCAGGCCATTACCGGAAACTGGACATGCCTCGGGCCAAACCAGCCGGTTTACAGCACCGGCACTACAAACGATATCGTAGCCGGGCTAGGCAGGGTCACCGCCATAGCTTTGCATCCTACCAACGATCAGATAGTATATGTTGGAGCTCCCGTTGGTGGTTTATGGGTCTCATACAACGGCGGAGCCAGCTGGGAAAATCTGAACACCGACAATATATCCGCACTGGGTGTTTCAGCAATCGCCATCAATCCCGAGCATCCGAATATCATGTATATCGGGACCGGAGACCGGGATGGTCACAGTTCCCGTGGAGTAGGTATATATAAATCAATTGACGGTGGATTAACATGGGAAGCAAAACCCCTTGATACCCGAACGGACCATACTGTTTCAAAAATCATCATTCATCCCACCTATTCCAATATTATCCTGGTGGGCAGTAATTATGGTATTTTCAAGTCATACGACGGAGGATCAACCTGGGAGTTAAAGCTGTCAAAAAATATCATGGACATAGAAACCCGCCCCGGGACGCCAGAAATTCTCTATTGTGTGGACCGCACCGCCTTTTACAAATCAACAGACCACGGCAATAGCTGGGCACTAAAGTACTGGACCAACGCCCACCGGGTTGCCATGAGTGTCACGCCGGCCAACCCTGATAAGGTATTTCTGCTTTGCACACGGGATTCCAAATTTTATAAGGCAATAGAGGTGACTCAATCGGGTGATCATTTTGTTGATCTGAATGCCAGTGGCTTCAGCGCCGGAGAAGGTCAGGGCGGATATAATCTGGATGTAATCTATGATCCGCTGAACGAAAACATTATGTATGCTGGCATGGTCAATTTCTACAAATCGACAAACGGAGGGGTGACATGGGTGAATCAGGAAGATGTTTATGCGGACGATCAGCACATATTTGATTTTCATCCTGTTACACACCGACTTTTCATAGGAAATGATTCGGGCATCTGGTATACCGACAACGGGAGTGATTATGTTTACTCAAGCAACGGCCTGATTGTGGGAACCAGCTACCGCATCGACGTCTCTCCTCAGAACCCTGCCCATATCGTTACCGGGAATCAGGATGCGGCCACTTTTGTGACCAATGGCGGCTACTGGTACCGCTCCATCGGTGGTGATGGCATCACATGCAGGTTTGATCCAACCAATGAAAACTATGTATACGGAAGTAGTCAGAATGGGCATGTTGCCCGTGCTACGGGTGGAGGAACCGGAAGTTCAACATTTAAGACAATTGCCGCCAATGGCTCTCATGGAATCAACCAGAATGCCAACTTTCAAACATCGTTTATGGTTAGCTATTTTAACCCTAACATGATGTTTTACGGCGCCCATGATGTTTGGAGGAGCAACAACATCAAAGCTGCTGACCCGGATAATGTCCAGTTTTCAAAAATATCAGACAATATAGCCGGAACTGACGAAGGTACGACCATTGAATTCATAGAACAATCCAGGGCGCAGGAAAGTCTTCTTTACATCGCATACAACAATGGAAGGATGTTCCGGACGAGCAACGCACTCGATAATTCACCAGTCTGGGTAGAATTGACTCAGCCCAACGGATGGGGTGGCGTCAGGTTCGAATCGCACCCGACCAACCCGAACATTGTATACCTTGTCAGGGGAAGGAATGTTTACCGTTCCAGCAACAGGGGCAACAGCTGGCAGGACATTACAGGTAACCTGCCTGAACTTGGCATGATGTCCATCGCCTATATGAATAATTCACCGGAAGGGTTGTATGTGGGAACTACAGCCGGAGTGTATTATAAGGATACAACCATGACAGACTGGGT
>DAOTHZ010000145.1:0-3439 GCA_035447945.1 Syntrophomonas sp. | reverse complement strand
TGATTGGCTCGGTGCATGATCCGATTTATCAGGGGGCCGGGGCCATGGGTACGGCCGGCATTCCCCAGCCCAAACCGGGCGCCTGTACCAAAGCCCACGGCGGCGTCTTGTTTATCGATGAAATCGGTGAGCTTCATCCCACCCAGATCAACAAGCTCCTCAAAGTACTGGAAGACCGCAAAGTAATGCTGGAAAGTGCCTATTACACGGAGCAGGACAAGGTAATCCCGCCCCATATCCATGATATTTTTAAAAACGGTTTGCCGGCTGATTTCCGGCTCATCGGCGCCACCACGCGCAATCCGGAGGAATTGCCGCCTGCCATTCGCTCCCGTTGTCTAGAGATATTTTTTAAGCCGCTGGATAAAGCCGCCATTGTAATGATCATCAAGAACGCTGCCCAAAAGATCAACATGGCAATCGAAGCCGATGCCCTGGAGGAAATCGCCAAATACGCCGACAACGGACGCGAGGCGGTCAATATAGTACAGCTGGCTGCCGGCATAGCGCAGGTGGAAAAGCAAACCGCGATCAGCCTGTCGGTCATTAAGAAAGTTCTGAACAACGGACGGTTTGTTCCCCGTCTGGATATCAAACCCCTGGAAGCGCCGCTGATTGGTGTCGTCAACGGATTGGCCGTCCACGGGGCCAACGTGGGGACCTTGATTGAAGTTGAGGCAGCGACCGTGCCGGTTAACCAGGGTGGCGGCAAATGGACCGTGACCGGGGTCATTGAGGAAGAACAGATCGGTTCCGGAGACAAAAGCTATCGGCGTAAAAGCATGGCCAAAGCTGCGGTGGAAAATGTCCTGACCATATTGAAGGGGCAATACGGCTTGAGAATCAAAGAGCATGACATTCATATCAATTTTCCCGGCGGGGTGCCAGTAGATGGACCGTCTGCCGGAGCAGCCATGGCTACCGCCATCTATTCAGCCCTGCAGCAGGTGCCGGTGGACAATCTGCTGGCCATGACCGGCGAAGTCTCCGTCCATGGCCGCATCAAACCGGTGGGCGGGGTGATGAGCAAGGTTGAGGCAGCCCGCAATGCTGGCATCACAAGAGTTCTGATTCCGCAGGACAATATGCTGGATATCTTCAACGACTTCCCGGATCTGCAAGTCATTCCAGTCAGCGAAATCAAAGAAGTATTTGACCAGGCACTGTTGTTTCATTAATATAACAGAACATGTTGACAGGACCGGCCGCTACCCGTGTCCGGTTCTTTTTCTTTGGCCTTGCGGCAGGCATTCTTGCACAGGCCCAGTACATATAGTAGAATGAATTTGCCTGGGAGGTGTTATTATGTTGGGAAATGAACCCAGTGAATACCGTGAACTGCCAATGCTCCCTCTCAGAGGGCTGTTGGTTTTTCCATATACCGTAATTCATCTGGATGTCGGCCGGAAAAAATCCATTAATGCGATCGAAGAAGCCATGCTGGGCAGCAAGGAAATCTTTCTGGCGACCCAAAAGGAAGCGCAGAATGACGATCCGACCGAGAATGATATCTATGTAGTCGGCACGATTGCCGAAATCAAACAAATTTTAAAGATGCCCGGCGGCACCATGCGGGTGCTGGTGGAAGGGATCTGCCGGGCGCGAGTGGTTCAATACCAAGACGGTGACGAGTATATCAATGTGTTGCTGGAAGAATTTAAAAACGAAACAGCCCATAAGAATTCGGAGCTGGAGGCGCTGACCAGAACGCTGATCTATCAATTTGAACAGTACGTGCGCATGAGCAAAAAGATTCCGCCCGAAACCGTGGCGACGGTGGTGACCATCGAAGAGCCAGGCCGGCTGGCGGATGTTATCGCATCCCATCTGTCCCTGCGCATCAACGAAAAGCAATCCATCCTGGAAGCGCTGGATATCAGTGCCCGTCTCAACATCCTTTGTGACATCCTGGCACGTGAGATGGAAGTGCTGGAACTGGAGCGCAAGATCAACATTCGGGTGCGCAAACAGATGGAAAAGACGCAAAAAGAGTACTATCTGCGGGAACAAATGAAAGCTATCCAGAAAGAACTGGGCGAAAAAGACGAACGTGCCGCCGAAGTGGAAGAGTTGCGGCAGAAAATCAAGGAAGCCCAGCTCCCCCCGGAAGCCTTTGAAAAAGTCAACAAGGAACTGGAGCGACTGGAAAGGATGCCGGCCATGGCTGCTGAAGGGGTGGTGGTCAGGAATTATCTGGACTGGGTGTTGTCCCTGCCTTGGTCGAAAGAAACCCGCGATCGCCTCGATTTGGATCAGGCAGAGAAGATCCTGGATGAAGATCATTATGGTCTGGAGAAACCCAAGGAACGCATTCTGGAATATCTGGCCATCCGCAAGCTGGCCAAAAAAATGAAAGGCCCAATCCTGTGCTTGGTCGGACCGCCCGGTGTAGGCAAAACTTCGCTGGGCAAGTCCGTGGCGCGCTCACTGGGTCGAAACTTTGTACGTATGTCGTTGGGCGGCGTTCGTGATGAAGCCGAGATTCGCGGTCATCGCCGTACCTATATCGGTTCCATGCCTGGGCAGGTCCTGCAGAGCATCAAAAAGTCAGGATCCCGGAATCCAGTTTTTCTGTTGGATGAAATCGATAAAATGACCGCAGATTTCCGTGGAGATCCGGCTTCCGCCCTGCTGGAAGTCTTGGATCCAGAACAAAACAATACGTTTACAGATCATTACCTGGAGATCCCCTTTGATCTTTCCAAAGTTATGTTTATTACCACTGCCAATTCGGTTTACAATATTCCCCGGCCCTTGCTGGACCGCATGGAAGTAATCGAATTGTCGAGCTATACGGAAGAAGACAAAATGCCGATTGCCATGGATTATTTGATTCCCAAGCAGATCAAGGAACATGGTCTGAAAAGAAAAAATATCCAATTTTCAGAGGATGCCGTCCGTAAAATTATCCGGGAATATACCCGCGAGGCTGGAGTGAGAAATCTGGAAAGACAGATTGCTTCCATTTGCCGCAAAGTCGCCCGGGAAGTAGTCAAGAACAAAGACCTCAGTGTAAAAGTTGAAGCGGACAGTGTCAAAAAGTATCTGGGAACGGAAAAATTCCGCTACGGTCGCGCGGAAAAGGACCATCAGGTGGGTGTGACCACGGGACTGGCCTGGACCGAGACCGGCGGGGATATTCTGTCCATTGAAGTGGCGCTGATCAAAGGCAAAGGCAAATTGACCCTGACCGGCAAGCTGGGCGATGTTATGAAGGAATCCGCCCAGGCAGGTTTGACCTATGTAAGGTCCAAAGCTGAGGAACTAGGCATCAGCCAGGAGGTACTGGAGAATTACGATATTCATATTCACGTTCCCGAAGGTGCCATTCCCAAAGACGGGCCATCGGCTGGCATTACCATGGCAACTTCTCTGGCTTCGGCTATGTCGGGGCGCAAGGTGCGCAGCGATGTTGCCATGACCGGGGAGATTACCTTGC
>DAOTHZ010000144.1:0-3440 GCA_035447945.1 Syntrophomonas sp. | reverse complement strand
ACTCGGCTTGACTTTGCTGATTCTTTGCGCAGCACCCCTGATGGTAGTGGCATTGGTATTTCTGGCCGGTTATGCGCTGTTAAATTGTTTGTTCAGTTTGATAAACATCAAGCCTAAAAGCAGAGAGATACAATCTGACACGATTGAGGAAGAACGTATACAGGATTGGCCTGCTCTTCAGTTAAAACATGTATAACGCCATACAGTGAATGTGTTTTAAAAGGGCGGCTGTTGTTAAAACAGTCGCCCTTTGTAGTATGAAAATTAGATTTTGCAGTCAACCTGACAACTTTGCGGAAGGAATGGGAAACTCTATTCTCCCTTGGCTTGCAGTACTTTTTTATCCGGTTTGCCGACATTGGTTCTGGGAATGGCATCGATAAATTCAACTTGCGTAGGCACTTTGTAAGGAGCCAAACTCTCGCGGCAATGAGCAATGACTTCTTCTGCGGTCATCGTTTCCCCGGGCTTGAGAACAACGTAGACTTTTACCGTTTCCCCGCGTTTGGCATCCGGTACGCCAATCGTGCAGGCTTCCAATACTTTGGGATGGGCAAACAGTACTTCGTCAACATCGCGTGGATAAACATTGAATCCGCTGCAGATAATAATATCTTTCTTGCGATCAACAATGAAAACAAAGCCATCTTCATCAAGATAGCCGATGTCTCCAGTATAAAGCCATCCTTCCCGAATGGTGATCGCAGTTTCTTCAGGTTTCTGCCAGTATTCGCTGATCACCTGCGGTCCGCGGCAAATGATTTCACCAAATTCACCCCTCGGCATGACTTTGGTTCCGGTCTCGATATCAACGATGACCAGATCGGTATCGGGCCATATCAGGCCGCAGCTGCCGTATTTGCGATGGGAAAAGGAATTAGCGGTAATAATGTTGATGGTTTCCGACAAGCCGTAGCCTTCAATGATATGCCCGCCGGTGAGGGCTTCAAATTCCTTGAGGGTCTCTACTGCCAGGGGGGCGGAGCCGCAAAACATTCCTTTCAGCGAGCTGATATCAGCATTGGCGATATTGGGATGATTGATCAAACCGATAATCATGGCCGGAACAGCAGCAAATATGGTGGGGCTGTGCTTAACGATGGCAGCCAGCAGGTTGTCAGGGGTCGGAATGGGTACCAGCACCATGCTGCCGCCGGTGTAGAGATTGACACTTACGTTGAAGTTAAAGCCATACACGTGGTTGAGGGGAATCGCCCCCAAGGTGCGGTAGTCTTCTTTGGCAACCACCGTAAAACCTCTGGCACTGATGGTTGAAGTACGGATTGCCTGGGAGAAGATCATGGCGTTGGTCAGCACACAGCCTTTGGGTACCCCGGTAGTCCCTCCCGTATACTGCAGTCTGGCGATGTCCTCAGCGGTCACTTCAATGTCCGGTTCGGCATTGCTGGCAGTTGCCAACAGCTGGTTCAAATCATAAATTCCTTCCCCGGACTCAACTTCCACTGCCCCGCTGGGAACCTGGAAATAGATGACTCTTTTCACCGGTGAACTGGGATCTTTCAGAATCTCAATGGCCTTATTGGCGAACATGGCCATCACGATAACGGTCTCGGCACCGCTGTCGGCAAACTGATGGGCCAGTTCCGGCACGGTGTAGAGCGGATTGGTCGGTACTTCAATCATGCCGGTTTTGAACAGGGCCTGCAGCGCCAGTACGTATTGGGGTACATTGGGAGCCATAATGGCGACCCGGTCTCCCTTGACAACGCCCAAATCCAGCAACGCATTGGCAATCCTGCGGCTCATGTCATTACAGACACCATAAGGCAAAACGACATCACCCAAAAGAATGTACGGTTTTTCCGGCGTCTTTTCAGCCCATTGGTTAAACCACCATTTCAGTGGATAAGCAGGATATTCAAAATGCTTGGGCGATTCCGGGTCCAAACGGGATTCCCATGTATGCCGCCATTTTTCAACATCCTCGGCAAAGGCTTGTGAATAAGATTCTGCCATAATTGATTCTCTCCTGTCATATTATTACTCTTATTTCATTATACATTATTCGATTAGATATTCTAATGCAATAATAATGTCATGACATTATTATTGCATATAAAAAAAACAGGGCCCGTATTGTAGCCCTGTTGTGTTCATGTAATGCAAGTGTAGCTATCAGTATTTATAAAAATATCAATTCTTTAAATGCCATCCGGATCTCATTTTCATGATATAAATTGGCCAAATCCGTCAGCATACGAACTATCATTTGATTGACTTCAACTTCCAGGGCAACGTGATTGTCAGCAGATTCACTTATCAGTTCTTCCATTTTCAATAAATAGTTTTCAGCAATACGATTAAAGAACCCATTGATTTCCCGGGCTGTTTTTTCATTAACGGGGGGTTCGATAATTGGTCCGCCGTTGTTATAAAAGTAATTCAGCTTTTCGTTCAGGTCGATATTGGCGAGCCTTTGTATTTCCGTTTTTTTGTCCAACTGTTTTAAAGCCAATCCCATAAATGCGTTTTTACGGACTTTATCACCCGAGTCTGCATATTTGAGGTATAAATCGCCGACCATATACTGCAATTTTACACCCAATGAATAAACTTCTTCCGTCATGCGCGGACAAGTAAACATCTGCACCTGTTCAGCCGATAGAGCGTGGATATCGTAGTCTTTCTTGCTGTGCTTCGCATTGACGATGGTAATTTGTTTGGCATTCATGCTGACCGACTCCTTTTCGTATTTTATAATTAACGGCATCATCCGCAATATGGAACTTCTTTGTTTGTTTATAGGTGACAACTCCTTCCTGTATAGTGGACGATGTTTATTGCGCAGTTATCTGATAATATAATAAGCATTTTATGTGCCAACTTTGGAGTTTTTTATAAAAAAAGAGAAACGCCCGATATAAAGGTGTTTCTCTTCATTACACAGTGTATTCCAAATTGGTTTATCGGCAATATTTATGACAAATCGTAACATTGCTGTAACATAACTGTGCAGCAACAATCATCGCAAGTGACAAACCTGTTGCATTTATACCTATGCTTAATTGTCGATTTCGAAAAGCTTCATTTTCCGGTAAAAAGTATTCCTCGAAATGCCCAGCGCTTCCGCCGCTTTGGTTACATTGCCGGCATTCATGTTCAAAGCTTGCAGGAACATTTCTTTTTCCTGTTCCAGGGCCGCCAGTTTTCTCGTACGCCGGTCATTCATAACCAGGGTTGACGAGGGAGCGGGAATGTTGCTGACCTCCCACCTTTCCGGTTTGTGCCCAATGGCAGCATTGACGATTTCCTGGGGCAGGTGGGCAATGGTAATGGTACCTTCTTCGCAAACCAGCAGAATCCGCTCTACAATGTTCTGCAATTCCCGTACATTGCCAGGCCAGTCGTAGGCCTGCAGACATCTGATGACGGCCGGCTGAATTTCCTTGATATGCCGGTCCAGTTTGGGTGACATTTTT
>DAOTHZ010000143.1:0-3506 GCA_035447945.1 Syntrophomonas sp. | reverse complement strand
GCGCCACAGCAACCATCTTGGGGGTGCCTATTCAGGCGGCGCAGTCCATGGTGGGGAAGGTTTTGTCCAGTTGGGTCATCTTTCCGCCAATGGAGGCCTCTCTTTCCACCAGAACGACTTCATGGCCGCCCTCGGCGATATCCAGCGCGGCCTGCATGCCGGCGATGCCACCCCCAATGACCATGGCCTTCTTGGTAATGGGGACCGTGGCAATCTGCAAAGGTTTGTTGCGCAAGGCCTTGGATACCGCCATTTTGACCAGTTGTTCTGCTTTGGCCGTGGCTTCCGCCTTGTCATGGTGCACCCAGGAGTTTTGCTCACGGATATTGACCATTTCCATCATATATTGATTCAATCCGCCGGCTTCGGTGGCCTTGCGGAAGGTTTTTTCATGCATGCGCGGCGAGCAGGAAGCAACCACTACCTGTTCCAGTTGTTGTTCCTGGATGGCATTGCGGATGAGTTCCTGTCCCGGATCTGAACACATGTATTTATAGTTGGTGGAATAGACCACCCCGGGCAATGTTTTTGCGTATTCGGCCACCCGAACAGTGTCTACGGTGGCAGCGATGTTGGTACCACACTCGCAGACAAATACGCCTACACGTTTCTTCATCTACTCCGTCTCCCTTCCCAGTTTTCTGACATCGTTTATCACTATCCCAGCTACTCAGGCAAGTGCCGGGTTTAATCCTGACATTCACCCTGACGTTTCAGCTCTTCCGTCACAAAGGCGGCGGCAGCAGTCTTGGCCAGTTCCATGTCGGTAGCCATCAAGTCAGCTAGTTTGCCAATTCTCTTCTCATCCAGGATGGAAACCAAAATTCCTGCCTGGGCTTCATCTGCAACCAGTTTGGCTGCCATTTTAGCGGGATTTTTGGTCAAAGCCGTCTTGAAGGCCTCGACTTTCTTGGGATCAGGCTCGGCGATGTCTCCTTCCGACTTGGCTTTTTCCGGAGCTTTGGTTTTGCCGGCAGCAGCCTTGTCTTTAGCAGCGGCTGCTTTTTCCTTGGCTTTGGCAGCTGCTTCTGCAGCTGCTTTTTCGGCCGCTGCTTTGGCTTCGGCAGCCCGCACCTTAACGATTTGCAGATACTTGCCGGCTTCCACAAAATGTTTTTCAATGCCTACCGTTTTCGGGTCGTCTCCGCAGGCAATCGCCAGCAGCTCAGTGACATAATAAACCGGCAGATCTAACTTTTCTTTGAATTGCTTTTCAATCCTCGCCTGCCGCATATCCAGATTTAACATGCACAGCGGACAGGCGGTGACGATGCATTCTGCCCCTGATTCCTTGGCATCCTTCAGCACTCTGTAAAGCATGGGATTGCCTACATCCGGGCGCGAAGTGACCATGGCCGCTCCACAACATTCGGTCTTGTGTGACCATTCGATCGCATCCGCTCCCAAAGCTTTCATTACCTTGTCCATGGTCTGGGGATCTTCGGCATCATCAAAACCGGTATGTTCGACGGGTCTGACCAGCAAACATCCATAATAACAAGCTGCTTTCATGGTGGTAAGCGGATTGGTCACCTTGGCGGCAATGGCCTCGGTTCCAATCTTGTTGGCCAGTATATCCAAAATAGAAACTGTTTCACTGGTTCCCTGCAGTTCCGTTTCTAAAACCTGTTCGATTTTCTTTTTCATCTCCGGATCATGCTGAATGACATGCTCAGCATGACGATGGCGGCTGTAACAAGCGGCACAGGGAGTCATCATGCTCATCCCGGTTTTTTCTGCAATCGCCAGGTTTCTGGCCGGCAGCGCCAAGGAAAGGAGTTGGTCGGTATTGTGCCCGGAAGTCGCTCCGCAGCAATTCCAATCCTCCAGTTCCTCCAGTTCAAAACCCAGGATCCTGGCCGTCCGCTCCATTGACATGCCATATTCGATCCCGCTGCCATCCAGAGAACAGCCCGGGTAATATGAGAATTTCATTATTCATCCCCTCCCAGTTTCTCTGCGCGTTCAAAGATTTTTTTCATTTCCTCACGAGCTTTGATTCTTTCTGGCAATACGCCTACTTTGCCGCGAATCATCATGGGAAGTCCCAGTTCCATATCCTTGAAAAGCTGTCCGGTTGTCAAATTGTAACGCAACAACAAGCCAGCCTCGAAAGTTTTGCCAAAATTCTTCACGTTGGATAAAAAAGCCTTGTTGAAGGCAGCTACCCGTTTATCCGCTTTTCCCTGTTTCAATGCCTGTCTGCGCATGGTATCCATCAACGAGGCAATATCAACGCCACGCGGACAACGAGCCGAACAGGTTTCACAGGAGGCACATATCCAAATACTTTCAGCCCGCAAAGCTTGGTCGATCAAGCCTAACTGCAGCAATCGGATGACCTGTCTAGGGGGATAATCCATGGCAAATGCTGCCGGACAACCTGCTGTGCATTTCCCGCATTGATAGCAAAGGTTGACACTTGTGCCTGCTTCTTTCTCTACTTTGGCCAGCAATTTTTTTTGTTCCTCAGTGGCAGGAGATAATTTTATTGCCATATCCACGGTTTTCGCTCCTTTCCTTGAATCCTCGCCGATTCATGATGATGAATAATCTATTAAATAATCGACTAATATTCGCGATATTTGTCGCTATTTATCTGTTTATTCACACTAAATAATAAGAGAATCCTGTCTTAAATGCAAGTTGAACGGATTGATATCGATTTTACAGCCTTTCGAATTTTCATTAATATTAATAGATTATATTATATTTTAGAGCATTGTGAATGTTAATATTTTGTTAATGACAACATTAATCGCATATAAAACCATAAATGATGCTTATATTTATAGTATAAATCAATAATCGGTATACACAATTGCAATAAACAGGCGTTTATTGCAACGCCTGTTTGCTTGCCGTCCGTCTTTCTTTAAGTTTCTATAAAATAATACCTTTCGTCCCTGCTTTATCCATTAACAGCTGGTTTTCAGGCGATAGGCCGTCATGACTGCCTCGGCCAAGGCCTCTTCGACGCCTCTGGCGGTAACAGCATCACCAATGACATATACTTGCCCTACCTGGTCTTTTACTGCTTGGTAAAGCTTGGACTCCGGAACATAACCACACGCTGCCACGACCAGATCTGCCGGAATTCTTTCTTCGATCCCGTCGGTCATGCGACTTGCGATCACTTCCTGACCGTTGATTTCTTTCACAACAGCAGATGTTTTCGTCATGATGCCTTTGGCTTTGAGGCTGGCCAGCAATCCCAAACGGGTGATGTTTTCCAGACCAATTGCCAATTGCGGGGCTTGTTCAATAATGGTCACGGTATTACCGGCATCAGCCAGGTATTCTGCCACTTCACAACCACTGCTGCCGCCGCCGATAACAACGACATTTCCGCCCTTAATCGTACATTCTCCGGATAATACGCTCTCCAGGGACACGATTTTATGGTCTGCCCCGGGAATGGTTGGCATGATTGGTTTCGCCCCCACCGCCAACACCAGCAGATCAGGATTGTATTCAGCCAGCATGGCGGGTTCAAAGGTAGTACT
>DAOTHZ010000142.1:0-3541 GCA_035447945.1 Syntrophomonas sp. | reverse complement strand
AATCTGGCCCTTTATTCGCTGCACCGGACCAGTTAAACCCGCTACTGCCGCGGCAGGAGAGTGCTTTTTCTTTGTCTGCGATTATGGTATAATGTCTTACTGGAATGACAGGGCAAAAGGTTGCAGTATTCTAGTCAACCCTATCCTTTTTCAATACGGGCCTAAAAATCCGTAACGGGCACATCGATGAAGATTCTGGTACCGGCTTGTGATGCCCAATCAGGGGTCGGCGCTGGGAGTTAAGGATGTTGGGGCAACCCGCAATGGCATGCGGATACGACCCCATCATCCGTGGAGGCTTGTGATCGCAACCGATCACAGGAAAACCTGCATACTGGTAGTACTGGGTGCAGTGTAGCCTGCCTTGCGTGGTGATGGCGGATGAGCTTTTGGAGGCAATGATGCTTTGGCCGAAGGATGGTTGCCTGCTTTGAAATCATCAACTGCAAAAGAGGCTAGAAAAGGATGTGGGTTGTTGGGGAAAACTCCTAGACTGTGTGTGTAATGCACGATTTGTTGAGGATTAAAGTGTGCACTTAGTGGTAATCCAGCCCCATGTACGGCGACGGCATGAAGCAGTCATAAAGGGAAACCGCCCGTCTGGCGACAGTCGGGAGAACTGCGGGGAAAACCTGCTGGACCTATGTCACAGCGTTTACTCAACAGATAACCTTTTGCCTTTTCCGTTATTTATGGAGGAACATCAATCGCTTGCGTGATCAATTCAATCGCAACAATCTCATAGCCGCCTTATGGGTTGCTTTTTTTACATTTTTTATTGCGCTTTTGGTAAGTGTGGGTTCCCAAGCGCTGGTCAATGCGATGCACAATGTTTGGATCGCCATGATTTTCTTGCTGCTGATTATTGCTTTGGGAATCTTCTTTGACATTATCGGAACGGCCGCGGCCGCAGCAACGCTGGCACCGTTCAATGCCCGGGCCGCCAAAAAAATCACCGGCGCTTCCCAGGCGGTCAGAATAACCAAAAATGCCAGCGTTGTTGCCAATTACTGCAACGATGTCATCGGTGATATTGCCGGAACCCTCAGCGGTGCCATCGGTGCGGCAATTGTCTTTCAACTGGTGGACAGTTTCTCTGCTCCGGATACGGTTTTGAGCGGGGCGGTCATGACCAGTCTGATTGCAGCGCTGACGGTCGGCGGCAAGGCGGTTGGCAAGAGCATTGCCATCGAGAATGCCAACACCATTATCTTTCGGGTAGCGTTGATCATGGCCTGGTGGGAAAAACTGACCGGCATCGAATTTTTTAAAGGTGGAAGGTGAGCCATTGCCTGATTTTAAAACCATTAATTCACCCCTGGATATAAAAAAAATGTCCATTCCGGCATTAAATGAACTGGCGGCAGAAATCCGCCAGCAGTTGATCCACAGCGTTTCCCGCAGCGGCGGTCATTTGGCTGCCAATTTGGGGGTTGTGGAACTCACCATGGCGCTGCACTATGTTTACGATACCCCCCAGGATAAAATTATCTGGGATGTTGGTCATCAGAGTTATGTGCATAAAATCCTGACCGGACGACAAACTCGTTTGTCAACACTGCGTCAATACGGAGGAATCAGCGGCTTTCCCAAAGCCGAGGAGTCGCCTCATGATGCATTCAATACCGGACACAGCAGTACTTCCATCTCGGCAGCCCTCGGCATGGCACTGGCCCGCGATATTCAGAAGGAACATTATTCGGTCATTGCCGTAACCGGCGACGGAGCCTTGACCGGAGGAATGACCTATGAGGCATTAAACAACGCCGGCAATGCCGGTTGTGATCTCACCGTTGTGCTCAATGACAACGAAATGTCCATTTCCAAAAATGTGGGCGCCATGTCATCTTATCTGAATCGTTTGCGGACGGACCCTTCCTATGCCCGTACCAAGGAAGAAATTGAAGGCGTTTTAAGCCGCATTCCCGGCATCGGGCCCAATCTGGCCAGAGCGGCGGGACGATTCAAGGATACCGTCAAATATATCATGGTGCCCGGAATCTGGTTTGAAGAACTGGGCTTTACTTATATCGGACCGGTCAATGGCCACAATCTTGAGGAATTGACAGTAGTGCTCAGCAACGTGCGTAAAATGAAAGGCCCGGTGTTGGTGCATGTAATCACCCAAAAAGGCCGGGGCTATCAGCCGGCCCTTAAAGATCCGGACATGTTTCACGGCATAGGACCTTTTGATATCGATACCGGTCAAACGATCCGCAAACCATTGCCCAGTTATACAGAAGTGTTTGGACAGTTTATGGTTGACAAAGGCCGCCAGGATGACAAGGTGGTTGCCATTACCGCAGCCATGGCCAGCGGTACCGGTTTGAAGAACTTTGCCCGCAAATTTCCGGAGCGCTTTTTTGATGTCGGCATCTGTGAGCAACATGCCGTGACGATGGCGGCCGGTATGGCCAAAGCGGGGCTGAAACCGGTGGTGAGCATTTATTCAACCTTTTTACAGCGGGCTTATGACCAGATTGTCCATGATGTTGCTCTGCAGAACCTGCCGGTCATCTTTGCCGTAGACCGGGCGGGCTTGGTAGGCGAGGACGGGCCGACCCATCACGGGGTATTTGACCTGGCCTATCTGCGCTCCATTCCCAATATGACCATTATGGCCCCGGCAGACGAGAATGAATTGATGGATATGCTGCATACTGCTTTTACCATCAAGGGACCGGCAGCCATCCGCTACCCGCGCGGGATTGGAGCGGGGGTGGCCATCAAACCGGAACGCTGTACGCTGCCGATCGGCCGTTCGGTAAAGCTGCATGAGGGTGACAATGTAGGCATTATTGCCATCGGACGGACCGTGGAAATGGCCCGGGAACTGATTGCCATTCTGGCGCAGCAGGGGATTGCAGCCAGTCTGCTCAATGCGCGTTTTATAAAACCGCTGGATGACGAAGCCATTAAAGCGCTGGCAGTAAAAACAGGAAAACTGGTGACCATTGAGGACAACTGTTTGCAGGGAGGTTTTGGCGCAGCCGTAGCGGAACTGCTGGCGGATGATCATATTCAGGCCGAGGTGCTGCGACTGGGAATCCCGGATGAATTTATTGAACAGGGCAAAGTCGAGATTCTTTTCAACTATCTGAATCTCGATCCTGAATCCATGGCGGATACGATCATGGCCCGCTGGCCGGATCTGCTTCCCCATACTGCCTGGGAGTTGCGCAAAATTGGAGAAAATTAGACTGGATGCGCTGCTCTGCGAAAAAGGCCTGGCGGTCAGCCGGGAAAAGGCGCGGGCCATGATTATGGCCAGAGAAGTGCAGATCGAAGGAAAAATCATAGACAAACCCGGCGTGAAAATCCTGCCGGAAACCGAGATCGTTATTACCGCTGTCCGCCCGCCCTATGTGAGCCGGGGAGGACACAAGCTGGCAGGAGCGATCCGCGATTTCCAACTGGATTTCAGCGGGCGGACTGTGCTTGACGTGGGGGCTTCCACTGGAGGATACACGGATTGTGCCCTGCAGCACGGGGCCGTGAAAGTATTTGCGCTTGATGTCGGTTATGGACAACTGGATTGGAC
>DAOTHZ010000141.1:0-3575 GCA_035447945.1 Syntrophomonas sp. | reverse complement strand
TGGTGACCCCTAGGGGACTCGAACCCCTGTTACCGCCGTGAAAGGGCGGTGTCTTGACCGCTTGACCAAGGGGCCATGAGGGAAGTTGATTTCAGAGAAAAGAGGTTGGATTCCAAAACCGAATCTTTTATGAACCTCTGAATTCACACTTCTATATCAGGAAACCGTCCCAGAATCCGGCTTTTTTGTTCCGACTTCTGATGCCAGGCTTCTGACTTCAAAAATGGTGGGCCTACCAGGACTCGAACCTGGGACCAACCGGTTATGAGCCGGTAGCTCTACCAACTGAGCTATAGGCCCGGGGATGCTTGAAACCCCGCAAGAGTTAGTATATAGAAAATAGTCACAAAGGTCAATAGCAGAACTTTATAATCGCTATTTTCACCGGCGGTCTCCAGCACTTCTTTGGCAATAAAAAGCGGTAGCCGGTGAGGGTTACCGCCTGATTAACATAATGGCTCCCCGAGTAGGATTCGAACCTACAACCCTCCGGTTAACAGCCGGATGCTCTACCGTTGAGCTATCGAGGAAGGACCCAACGAGAATTATTATATAACCATTGGCCGGTGCTTGTCAATAACCGAAGTTTTTTTTATTGCCCTACTCAATATAATCTTTCAGTCGCTTGCTGCGGGATGGATGTCTTAATTTTCGCAAGGCCTTGGCTTCAATCTGTCTGATTCTTTCCCTGGTTACACCGAATTCCTGACCCACTTCCTCCAACGTGCGGGGACGTCCGTCGTCCAAACCGAAACGCAGTCGCAGAACCTTTTCCTCACGATCGGTAAGGGTATTCAAGATCCCGTCCATATGCTCCCGGAGGAGGACAAAGGAGGCTGATTCCTCCGGCGATTCTGCTTCTTCATCAGTGATAAAATCGCCCAGATGGCTGTCATCTTCTTCACCGATAGGCGTCTCCAGAGATACCGGTTCCTGCGCTACCTTCATGATTTCAATGACTCGGTCAACCGGAATGTCCATTTCCTCCGCCACTTCCTGGGGAGTAGGTTCACGGCCCAAGGTCTGCAGCAGACTTCTTTGCACACGGGACAATTTATTGATGGTTTCCACCATATGCACCGGTATTCTGATGGTTCGCGCCTGGTCGGCAATGGCCCGGGTAATCGCCTGTCTGATCCACCAGGTGGCGTAGGTGCTGAATTTGAACCCTTTGCGGTAGTCGAATTTCTCCACTGCTTTCATCAAACCCAGATTGCCTTCCTGGATCAGGTCGAGAAAAAGCATGCCGCGGCCCACATATCGCTTGGCAATACTGACCACCAAGCGCAAATTGGCCTCTACCAGCTGCCGTTTGGCTTCTTCTTCCCCGCCTTCGATGCGGGTGGCCAGGTCAATTTCCTCGTCGGCAGTCAGCAAACGGACCCGGCCGATTTCCTTCAGGTACATTCGTACCGGATCATCTATTTCTATGCCATCGGGAACAATGACTTCTTCCGTCTCTATGTTTTCCGACTCGATATCTTCACTTTCCAGCTCCACATCGGGCCCTACAGATATGCCCAGAGACTGTAAATGCTCAAAAATATCTTCGATGTTATCCGGCTCCAGTTGGTAGTTTTGCAATTCGTCAATAATTTCCTCATAACTGAGGTGCTTTTTCTTCTTCCCTTTTTCCGCCAGTATAACAATCGTTTCGGCTAATTTGCGGTCAGATTTCATTGTATAATCCCCCCTTCCGGGTTGGCATTGATGAATTTGTCCAAATGCAGGATAAAAGTCAGGACACGGTCAAAGTCTCCGCTTTCACCCAGCATGTCGATTCGTTTCATGACTTTGTTCCAAGCAGCTTCGCTCTTCTTGATTTCAACCCGTCTGATAAACTCCTCAACTTCTCTGTCGTTTACATCCAGCTCATCCATAATCATGGAGATCCGGGCAAACACTGCCTCCAGATCTTCCTCAGCCGCAATTCGGCTCATTTCATGCATCTTGTTCTCTTTTCCTTCCTGCAGTTGTTCATATATGTTGGCCAGGGTATTGTAATCCGGGTTGGCAAAGAAGTTGATTCCGATTCTTTCGTTGACTTTGGCAAATGTATTTTCATTGCTGAGCATCGCTGCCAGGATTTTTTCCTGAATTCCATATTTTCCGTATTTATTATTATCCCTGATAATTCCAGTTTTATTCCTTGCAGCTGCGGTTCGCCCGGAGCGGATTTCCTGTGCTACCACGATTTCTTCCAACTTCAGTTTGCGAGCCAGGATGTTGATAAAATACTCCTGTTCTACAATGCTGTTTAATGCCTTGATCTCTCCCTTCAACTGCCTGATGATACTGGTTTTGGCATCGAGATCAAGTCGAGGGCAGTCATTGATCAAGCGATTCAATTTAAATTCAATATGACTATAGGTATTATTCTGTGTATAATGCAAAAATCCCTCTTTGCCATATTTTTCAATAAAATCATCGGGATCCTTGCCGACCGGCAAAACGATGACTTCCACTCTCAGATCCTGCCGGCGCAATATTTCAATCGCCCGCATCGTTTCTCGCTGCCCGGCTTCGTCTCCGTCATAGAGTACGATTGCTTTTTCCGCATAACGATGCAGCAGTGAGGCCTGTTCCTCGGTCAGCGATGTTCCCAGAGAGGCTACGGTGTTGCGTATGCCGGACTGCTGTAATTTAATGCAATCCATATAGCCTTCGACCAGAATCACTTCATTCTTGTTGCGGATCTCTTCCCGGGCCTGGGTCAGACCGTACAGGTTTTTGCGTTTGGAGTAGATGTCTGTCTCGGCTGTGTTGAGATACTTGGGCATGGCATCTCCCATCGCCCGCCCGCCAAATCCAATCACATCCCGGCTGTAATGGGTAATCGGAAAAATGATGCGATCGCGGAACAAATCATAATACCGTTCCTGGGTTTCATTGCGTTTGATTAATCCGGAGTTTTTCATCAGATCCAGGGAGTATCCTTTTTTTAGCAAATAATCCGTCAGAGCCTGCCATTCATTGGGGGCATAACCCAGATTAAACATCTCCATGGTATCCGGGCAAATACCGCGTTGGGCCAGGTATTCCCGAGCCGGTTTTCCCCTGGCGGATTGCAGCTGTTGATGAAAATAAACAGCTGCAGCATTGTTGACCGCGATCATCTGCTTGTGCAGATCTTGGTTTTTTTGGCTCTTGTTAGTCGTCAGCTCAACCCCGGCTTTGGCCGCCAGCACTTCCAGGGCTTCTTTGAACTCCAGACTTTCGTGTTTCATCAAATAGGAAAATACATTGCCCCCCGCGTGACAACCAAAGCAGTAAAACATTTGTTTATCCCGACTGACACTAAAAGAGGGTGTTTTCTCCTGGTGAAACGGACATAGTCCCCAGTATCGATTGCCTTTACGATTAAGACTTACACTCTCGGAAATAAGTTCCACAATGTCGATTTTTGATTCTATTTCGCGTATAAGCTGATCATCAGAATAATATCCCATTACTCACCATCATTTCTATACTTAAAACGAAATACCTGCTTTAATAATTGAATTTTGTCAAAATATAATAATTTATAAGTTTTGTTTATTCTTCGCGTATCGTTTCCGGGTACAATACATGGGAAT
>DAOTHZ010000140.1:0-3599 GCA_035447945.1 Syntrophomonas sp. | reverse complement strand
CCAAAATGAGACCTGATCATATCGGTTAATTCGTCGTATCTGCCTTCAACCAAAAATACATCGTCTGCTCCGCCGTTATTATACAGGCCAAAGCTATTGCAATCAGGCCATACCAATTCAATATTTATCAAATTATATTCACCTCAAACCATAGATTCATTGAACATGCCCCGGAAGCAACATACCCTCAATCCCATAAAATCATACTTTCTGTGTCTTCATAAAGGGAATGCTTTCCGCATTGCGGGCAGGGATACTTCTGCAAATCAATGGCGACCTCCCCCATTCTGTGCCCGGCATCATTGCCAACAAGCTCAAGAGAGGTTCTGCATTTTGTGCATTTGTAATCGACTTCATAACTGCCGCCATCATAATCCAGATGAATGAAGAATCGGCCATAGAATTCTCCGCATTTCGTACAACGGTACACATTATGACCGTAATCAACGGCAATCACAGCGGCTTTTTCCTGTAACAATGCTCTTATCTGTGCAACCGCTTTCTTGGAGCGAATAATGGAAGGAAGAAATTTAGAGGCTGAATCCTCGTCTTCGAGCATATGTGGATCGTACATCATGCCGATTCCAATCATAAAGGGCTTTGTATATCCGCATTCTCTGCAGCAGACATTGTATGAACTGCCCATCAGATCACCTCGCTTTATTTGTACAAACTTACTGTGCCAGATTTTAGTGACACCTATATGTCAATAAACTGAACCTGATCCTGGTGACTTCCGGCTATTTAAAACATGTCAGCAGAAGGTGTAATCAAATATTTAACGTAATGTGTTTTCTGCAAAACCATCGTTGCTATTCTTCTATTTAATCTTACAAAATTCCTGCATTTGGGAGAGACGCAGAGGAGTATCAAGGTAGGTAATCATAAAAATGGCCTAAGGCCGGGGAAGTTTAACGTCATGCCCGGGACGGTTCATTCATTAAGATTATAAGCTCCTTTTAGTAAATCTTTGACTACTTTTCTTTTATTTCTGCAGTCATGGCGTCTACTTCGGTATTTATCCTTAAACTGATTTTTTTCCTATGTAAACATAACGTAGGAAAAAAATCGCCGCTTTTTTCCTACATTCACTTTTTATAAATGTTCGGAGGCGGAGTTTCTGACAGCGCTTTCAATCCGTGGTCCTGAGCTTAACCATCATTTTTTATGAAAATCGGTTTAAACTCGACCAGATCGCCGCGGTAGCGATAAGGAACGAATTGGGCCTGCAGGCGGGGATTGCACCGGGACTCAATGCCGATTTTATCGAAGTAGAGCTGCCACAGTTTCTGGTAGTACTGCTCTTTTTGGGTGAAGAGGAGTGGTCCGGGGTGAGGGAAGTCAGTGATATACCATTGGCGTTGGTAACGAGCAGAGTCTTCAGCGGCATGATGTCCGTCATAAACCACCGCCAGGTCTCTTTTGCGGTCGTGAATGATCCAGCGTTCGCCGGCCAGACGATCGGCAAAATGATCGGCGATCAGGGGCAGGATATAATGATCGGGAGACAAAACCGCATATAAAAAATTTCCCGCATCGGCAAACCGCAGCAATCCCAGGAAGCGATGGACTTCAGCGGTTACCTTGTGGGCAATCTTTTGCAGCGGGTAAACATCGGGATGGGAATAATAAAGATCGACCTTGGCCCCCAAGCGAAATCCCCAACGAAGGTAATGGAGAATGAGAAATTCCTTGTTGGCAGCGGAAGAAACAAAGACACGATAAACCAAATCCAGAGACGTCTTGGAGATTTTTTGTTCGATCGCGGTGGATACCCGCGCCGCCAGCATGGGGTCAGTGATTACCTCGGTGCTGTCTGTCATCAGGGCCGGTTGGTAGTACTCCTGCTGGTAAATGCCGCTGGCTTTTTCTCTATAATAATGATAATAGATGCAGGTCAATAGCCCCTCAAAACTGCCATCATATAAGTAATCCATCAAATCTCCCCCTGAGTTGGCTTCGCAATTTTCGGTTAAAAACCAGAATGCAAATGATACAGTGTATCCTTTAAAGTTTGGCTTCAGCAATTGCTTGTCAAAACAGACTCAATTGCACGGTTGGCGGCTCTGGCACCATAATCCGGCGGATGGTCATGGGATCGAGCGGATGATGGCCGGGATAGACGCCCTTGCAGGTAACGAAATATTGCGCCCGCTTAAAGACAGCCCCCAATTTCTTTAATTCATCCACGGAAACGGCAGCCACCCGACGCTGGCTGATGATGCGTTGAGCCGATTTAGGCCCGATCCCCGGAATTCGCAGCAGTTCTTCATAGGAAGCCCGGTTGATTTCCACCGGAAACAATTCCAGATGACGAATCGCCCAGGCGGTTTTGGGGTCCAGCTCAGTGTCCAGGTAGGCTTGCACCGGATCCAGAATTTCTTCGGCTTTAAAATGGTAAAAGCGCAGCAGCCAATCGGATTGGTACAAGCGATGTTCCCGCAGCAGCGGCGGCGCGGTTGCCAGGGCCGGCAGGCGGGAGTCTTCATTGACCGGCACGTAGGCGGAAAAATAGACTCTTTTCATGTTAAAGCGCTGGTATAAAGACTGGGTGGTCTGCAAAATGGTCAAATCGCTGTCCGCCGAGGCGCCCACAATCATCTGGGTCGATTGCCCGGCCGGAACAAAACGAGGCGCATGCCGCAAGTGTCTGCGATCTTCCTTGTGGATCTGAATTTGTTCCTTCAGTTGCGCCATGGAAGCATACAATACCGGGAGCTTTTTCTGCGGAGCCAGCAGCTGCAGGCTTTGTTCCGTGGGCTGTTCGATGTTGACGCTCATTCGGTCGGCCAGCAGACCGGCTTGCTGAATCAAGGCCGGGTCGGCGCCCGGAATGACTTTTACATGGATGTAGCCCTGAAAGCTGTATTCCCGGCGCAGCAAGGTCAGAACCAAAATGATTTTTTCCATGGTGTAATCCGGCGATATCTCCACCGCGGCACTCAGGAACAGGCCTTCGATATAATTGCGGCGGTAAAACTGAATGGTCAAATCAGCCAGTTCCTGCGGCAAAAAGCTGGCCCGGCGAATATCATTGGAACGCCGGTTGACACAATAACGGCAATCATAGATACAATCATTGCTTAAAAGGATTTTTAACAGGGAAATACAGCGTCCATCCGACGACCAGGCATGACAGATGCCAAACGATTTGGCGTTGCCGATACCGCCCTGATTATTTCGGGAAACTCCGCTGGAAGAACAAGATACATCGTATTTCGCTGCTCCCGCCAGAATCTCGAGTTTGGTCATGGTATCCATTCGATTCACCTCAGATGAAATGATTGGCAAATTCAGTATAGCATAGAATAGGCATGGTGCAAACAAGTGTTCTGCACAATGACTGCTTGATTTCATTGCAAACTAAACTTATTGAACATTTTTCTGAATAATTTTGCTGATGATGTCTGAATTCTAGTGATTGTTAACGACCTTGTCGGACGCTACGATTCACAACTGTATCAGCGGCTGTGAAAGGAATCTTGAACCCAAGCAAATCAAGCGCCCTGGCATAAATGCTCCGCCAACATAAGACGCTTGATACTAGATACCAAAAAGAATCAAAACCAGGTAAATCTATCATGTGAAATCGGCAACAA
>DAOTHZ010000139.1:0-3721 GCA_035447945.1 Syntrophomonas sp. | reverse complement strand
ATGGGAAAACTTTTATAAAACAATGACAAAGGAGGTTGCTTAACGGTGGCCAGCAATTTTATTTATTCAAACCGTGACTTGAAGTTTATTGTCAAGGAGTGGCTCGGAACCGAAAGGTTGTTGGGATTTGAAAAATTTCGTGACTATTATGGTATGGACGATGTCGATGTAATTCTGGATCAGGGCTTGAAAATCGTCACTGAACAAATCGCCCCCACCAACGAAGACGGTGATACGCTCCACGCCCAGTTTAAAGATGGTACCGTTACCGTTCCGCCATCTTTCCATCCCATCTATAAATTCATCAATGAAGAGGGCTGGGGGATTGGCAATCTGTTGGAAGAAGGCGAAGGCACCTTGCCCCAAATCCTATACTCTTCCTTTATTGAAATGATTACCTCTGCCAATCCGGCCTGGATCCCCTATCTTAACCTGAGCGGCGGTGTATTGGAATTAATTCAGGCCTACGGCCGGGAAAAAGACAAGGAGGTTTTTCTTCCTCCTCTGTGCAGCGGAGAATGGAGCGGCACCATGTGCCTGACCGAAGCCGTTGGCGGCTCAGACGTGGGCGATATTTTATCCAAGGCTTATCCCACGGACGAACCGGGAATTTACAAAATCAAAGGCACCAAAATATTCATCACCGCCGGTGACCATGACATTTGCTCGAATATCATTCATATGGTGCTGGCTCGGATTGAGGGCGCACGTCCTGGCACCAAAGGTCTTTCTCTCTTTATCGTGCCAAAATTCCGGGTCAACGAAGATGGCAGTCTGGGTGAGCCCAATGATGTTATCACCGTTGGTATCGAACACAAGCTGGGCCTGAAAGGTTCTTCAACCGCTTCGCTTAGCTTCGGAGAGAACAACAGCTGTCTCGGCATACTGATGGGTGAGCCTCCCCTGGATGGAATGGGAGAAGGGATGGCCCAGATGTTCCAGATGATGAACGGTGCCCGTATGGACACCGGCATGGCAGGATATTGTGTCGCCACCCAGGCCTATAACAATGCAGCTGAATACGCCAAAATACGGGTTCAGGGACGTTCCTTCAAAGACCCCAAAGCCGGGCGGGTGCCGATTATCAAACATGCCGACATCCGACGCATCCTGCTGAATATCAAATCTTGTACGGATGCCATGCGCGCCATGGCCTTTAAAACCTATTTCTATTTCGACCTCATGCGGCACAGCCCCGATGAAGCTGAACGGCAAATGGCGCGGGATCGAATTGAAGTGATGACCCCCCTGGTTAAGGCCTACTCCACCGATATGGCCTGGCCGTTGATCGGCGATGCCATCCAGGTCTATGGCGGGTATGGTTTTATTGAAGAATATCCGGTGGCCCACTTTGCCCGTGACAGCAAGATTTACTCTTTGTGGGAAGGCACCAACTTCATTCAATCCCAGGACCTGGTGGGAAGAAAATGGACACTGAATAAAGGCCGGCTCTTCCAGGATTGGCTGGATGACCTGGAAGGGATGCTGCACGCCCGGGAAGGCCGGGAGGAATTTAAAACAGAGTACGCCATCATGCAAGCCGCCTTCGCCTCCTATAAACGAATCAAGGCGAGCATGGACGAGTTTGGACAAACCGGCAAAGGCGAAATGCTGCCGCTGTACGCGACGCGGTTGCTGCATGCTACCTCTCAGCTTTGCTGCGGTACCCTGATCCTGGACCAGGCTGCCATTGCCATGGATAAAATCAACGAATTGGGACAAGATCATTGGGATTTTGCCTTCTATCAAGGCAAGATTGATGGAGCACGCTTCTATATTAAGAACACCGTTCCCAGCATCATGCAATTGGAGGTGATATTGCAATACGCGGATGACTCAGCGTTATTGATTCCGGAAGAATCATTAGGGGTATAAGCGCCGGTTATAAACGGCAAGATAACCGGATTGCATCCACGCTGTTATACCCTGTTTCATTGGCTGTCGGAGGTTTGCGCTGGAGTTTTGTTTGTTGCCTGGTCGATTTACTGTATGGAAGAGGAGTGATATCATGTCGTCTGTTTATGAAACCCGTTTTTGGCTCAAGAATTTTGAATGGAAAACACCCCATAGCATCAACTATCCTAAAATGCCAGCCTACGGCGTATTAAGAAACGCCAGTGTTTACAAACCTGACCAGGCCGCCACCTGGTTCTATGGCGCAGAAATATCCTACAATGACCTGTACCTCAAAGTCACCCGCCTGGCCAACGTATTGGTGGAAAACGGCGTGCAAAAAGGTGATCGGGTAGGATTGCTGATGCCCAACTGTCCCCAGGCCGTCATCGCCTTCTGGGCAATCCTTATGGCAGGCGGAATCGTTGTAAATCTCAATGTCCTGTATACCAAAGATGAGCTATCCTTCCTGCTGAATGATACGGCTCCAAAAGCTTTGTTTACCTATGATGCCATTCTGCCGTTGGTCAAAGCGATCAACGACACCAGCAAAAACCCGATTAAGACAGTTTACGTAACCAAATTGACGGATTTTATGCCCGGTCCCCAAGTAAGCACCGCCGCTGAACTAGGCCTTGAAGAAGGTTATCTGCACTTTAGCGAAGTGTTGGAAACAGATAAAAGATGGGCACCTCCGTTGGTTGACATAAAACATGATGATCCTGCCCTTATCCAGTATACCGGCGGAACCACCGGCAGCCCCAAGGGAGCTGTTTTAACCCAATATAATATCGTAGCAGCCTCCTTTATCGTGGTCAGATGGTGTTCCGATTTTGTTGACAGCCATGAGTATGAACGCCGCAAAGTTCTCAGCATCCTGCCCTATTCACACATTTATGGCGAAGTCTGTGGCATCCTTTATTCCACCTTCCAGTGTGCCACGATGGTCATCTTGCCGCGTTGGGACACCGATGAAGTATTTAACATTCTGAGTGCGCATGAGCACCTCTCTTACTTCCCCTCCGTACCAACGATGCTGCAGGCACTTTTCTACAGCCCCCGCGTCGATGAAATCGACTGGCACCGCAAAATTGGCTATTGCGGTTCCGGGGCTGCCCCTGCGCCGCTGGCACTGATTCAGAGATGCCGTTCCAAGGATTTTAACTTCTGTGAAGGCTGGGGTATGAGCGAGACCTGCTCCATGGGTGCAGGCACTCCCAACGCCAACAGTTTCAAACCCAACAGTATCGGTATCCCCATGATCGATATCGACATTCGCATCGTCGGCGAGGACGGCAATGACGTTCCCCTGGGTGAACAAGGCGAGATCTGGATCAAAGGCCCGATTGTCATGAAAGAATACTGGAACCGGCCGGAAGACACTGATGCCGCCTTCAATGACGGCTGGCTGCGCACCGGTGATGTGGCCTACATGGATGAAGACGGCTATATCTTCATCGTTGACCGGCTAAAGGACTTAATCATTGCCGGTGGGTTTAACATCTATCCGCGTGATGTCGATGAAGTCCTGCTGAAACATCCCAAAGTCGCTGATGCCATGGTCATCGGTGTTCCGGATGAATATCGCGGTGAAACCGTCAAGGCTTTTGTCCAACTGATGCCGGGTGAGACGGCGACCGCTGAAGAGCTGATTGCTTTCTGTCGGGAGTCTTTGGCCGCCTACAAGGTCCCCTACCAGGTTGAATTCCGGGATGCCCTGCCTCGAACCGCAACCGGCAAAGCCTTGCGCAGAATCCTCAAAGAAGAAGAAGCACAAAAGAATAAATAATCCTCTTTGTTGAAACCCCACCGAGACCATCTCCCGTTA
>DAOTHZ010000138.1:0-3747 GCA_035447945.1 Syntrophomonas sp. | reverse complement strand
TAGCGGCAACGGTAGTTGCGGGTCAGTATTTCATAACCCTGCTGCTGCAGGTAGGCAGCGGCGATATCTTCTCCCTGTCGGCCCAAGGCGATTCTCATCTCACTTGATCCCCCTGTCAGAATAAGGTGATTTGCTCGCCGGCACTGCTTTTCAGCATGGATTTGACCGGTTCAAAACTACGGCGATGGAGGGGACAGGGACCGAATTCCTGCAATGCCAGTAAATGTTCGCGGGTGGCATATCCTTTGTGCTTGCCCAGTCCGTATTGGGGATAAAGGCGATCGTAGGCGAGCATGGTCTCATCTCGTTCCACTTTGGCGATGATGGATGCACAGGCGATGGATACGCTAAGGCTGTCTCCTTTGATAATGGGCAGTTGCTGAATGGGCAGATCAGGAATCTTGATAGCATCCACCAGCAAAAAGTCGGGGGCAGGTCGCAAAGCCTGCACAGCCAGACGCATAGCTTCCCGGCTGGCCTGGAGTATGTTTTCGCGGTCTATATATTGTGGAGAAAGCAAGGCTACGGCCCAGCTGACTGCCTCTTTTTTAATATCATCGACCAGCTTGCGCCGCTTTTTGTCACTCAAACGTTTTGAATCATCCACGCCTTCCAGGAAAAAATCCTGCGGCAAAATGACGGCGGCAGCCGCGACCGGCCCAGCCAGTGGTCCTCTCCCCACCTCGTCCGTGCCGGCAATCGTCTGAAAGCCTTCTTGGTAAGCCCGATATTCAAACTCTTTCAGTTCTTCCAGTCTGGTTGTTTCCTCAGGTTTTTTTTTCACTTTGACCAATGGTTTCTCCGTCCTATTGAATATTTTAGAATAGGTCTGCCACCGCTGCCCCTTCGCTGATGGCCTCGGCAAAGCCTCTAACCTGGTTGGCATCGCCGATCAAAAACACCCGGGGCACTTTGTCGATGACTTCATAATACAAATGGTTGTTGGGTAATGATCCACAAGCCCATACCACTTTGTCTACCGTCAGAACTTCTTCCAGTCCTTCCTGGGTTTCAATAATCAGTTTATGATCCAGCATTTTTTTAAAGCTGCAGCCGGTTTTTCTCTGTACATCCAGGTGATCCAAACGGGTCAGGAGATCACGACGGTTCTTTTTTTCCATCCCCCGCGCCAGGATCTTGTCTTTTTCAATCAGTACAATGCGATTACCAAGCCGGCTTAAATATTCAGCGGTTTCACATCCGGTGCTGCTTCCGCCAATCACAGCAATATACGTATCTGACCAATCAACCTGATCTTTCAATACTCGTTTGGCTTCCCAACTGATCCCGTTTTCATCGAGACCGGAAGTCGGACAGTCACTGCGCGACCCGGTCGCAATGACCAGAATGTCAGGGGCCGTCTCCTGTAGATCGGCGAGGGTGAACTCTCGCTGTAAATAAATTTCCACCGGGCTTTGTTCCAGAGATCTGATCAAATAGTCACGCAGCAAGCCGATTCTTTCTTTGTGGGGAGGGATCATGGCCAGATTGAGTGCGCCCCCCAGTCGCTCCGTTTGTTCATACAGCCTGACCTGAATCCCCCGCTGCTGCAGGGAAAGTGCCGCCTGCATCCCGGCCGGTCCGGCGCCCACGACGACGGCGCGATGTTCTCTGTCAGGCAGCAGACTGGTATTTTGCTGGTTTTCCCGCCCTGTATACGGGTTGACCGTGCAGCGGATTGCCAGGCCGTTAAAATTCAGACTGATACAATGATTGCAGTTGATACAGGGGCGGATATCATCCAACCGGTTTTGTTTGACCTTCAGCGGCCATTGGGGATCGGCCAGCAGGGGCCGGCCCAGGAATACAAAGTCGGCTTTGTTCTCTGCAATGATTTGTTCAGCCAGCTGCGGGTCTCTAATCATGCCGCCGCCCATCACTGGAATGGAAACGGTATCTTTAACCGCTTCGGCCAGATAAATTCGCCAGCCTTGCGGATAGGAGGCCGGTTCAATACTTTTTAAGCCAGATTCATATGTTCCCGACGAGCAATGAATAAGGTCGGCACCGGCTGATTGCAGCGCCTCGCAGATCACCAGGCTCTCTTTCATCGTCAGCCCGCCGTTGACAAAATCGTCGATATTGAGCCGTACAGAAACGGCCAAATGGGGCAGTAATTCTTTGATCCCGGCAACAATCTCCAGCAGCAGCCGCATACGATTTTCCGGATTGCCGCCATATTCGTCCCGGCGCTGGTTGGTATGTGGGGACAGAAATTCGTTGAGCAAATAGCCATGCGCTGCATGTAATTCCACGCCGTCAAACCCGGCCTGGAAAGCATAAAAAGCGGAGGAGATAAATTTATCCCGCAAAAAATGAATCTCATCGCAGGTCAATTCCCGCGGCACTTCCCGACTGATCCGGCAAGCAACCGCTGAGGGCGCAACGATCTGGGCACCGCCATTCATCAGTGACGATCCCTGCCGCCCGGCATGAAACAACTGAATAAACGCGCGTGCGCCGGCCAGTTTGATTTCTTCTGCCAGACGCTGCAAACCGGTCAGACAGGCGGGCTGATCAATATTGAGTTGATGTGGACTTTCCAGCCCGACCGGCGGGT
The DNA here is from genome assembly GCA_035447945.1 of Syntrophomonas sp. Classification (GTDB taxonomy): domain Bacteria; phylum Bacillota; class Syntrophomonadia; order Syntrophomonadales; family Syntrophomonadaceae; genus Syntrophomonas_B. The sequence continues at coordinate 1,187 of DAOTHZ010000138.1, read as the reverse complement.
CGATACAAGCTGCCTCCACGATCACCATCCCGACTCCGCCACAGGCGCGGGCCCGGTAGTAGGCCACCATCATATCGCTGACTTCGCCGCTGGCATCCGCAAAGCCAGTAGCCATCGGCGCCATCACGAGGCGGTTTTTAAGGGTGAGATGGCCGATTCTTGCCGGACTGAATAAATGAGTAAAAGTCATCAAGTGATTCTCCCTTGAACACCGTGATAATTATTTCTATTGATATATTCCTTTTCCACTCCTGATCTTCCTTTTATTTGGATGAATTAATTGTTTTTTTCGCTCTGCCTGGTAATTACCTATTTTGTCTGAGCCACCAGTTGTTGTATACTATATAAGTCAGTCCAGGACAGGAAAGGCAATTTTTAACTTTAAAAGGATTGCCCGCGTCCTCTGTGAATGCTATAACCAGATGACGTATTATTGCTATCGCTGGTTGGCTCTGAAAACTTGGAGGTTTTCAGGTATTAATTACCAAAAAGGAATTGATTATGGAATATAACCTATTTATAAGCTTGCTGGATTTGATCATTCATTTGGACAAACATCTTATTTATTTAATTAACACCTATGGCGTGTTGGTTTATGCGATCATTTTTTTGATCATTTTCTGTGAAACCGGTCTGGTCGTTACCCCTTTTCTGCCAGGCGATTCGTTGATCTTTGTGCTGGGTGCCCTGGGGGCCAGCGGACAAATCAATCTGCCGGCGATCTGTGTGATCCTGATGACCGCCGCCATTCTGGGAAATATGACCAATTATCAAATCGGTCGTTTTATCGGCCCGAAAATATTCGAAAGAGATTCTGGACTGTTTTTCAAAAAGGAATACTTGATCCGCACCCATGCCTTTTTTGAAAAACACGGTGGCAAAACGATTGTTATTGCCCGTTTTATGCCTATCATCAGAACATTCGCCCCTTTTGTGGCCGGGATCGGTGAAATGGATTACGCCCGCTTTACGTTTTTTAACCTAATTGGCTGTGTGGCCTGGGTTGCGATCTTCCTGATCGGCGGATATCTGTTCGGCAATGTTCCCGGCGTGCAGAATAATTTTACGCTGGTGATTTTCGCCATCATTTTTGTCTCACTGATCCCGGCAATCGTAGTTTCCTGGCGGCAGAAGCGAGCCAGCACCGGCAAGGAGCAATAAATTGAGTATATTGACAATCATGTTAA
>DAOTHZ010000137.1:0-3800 GCA_035447945.1 Syntrophomonas sp. | reverse complement strand
AATCGCCGCCGCCAGCTTGCCGACCCGCTCGGAATGCATTTTCTCCCTAGGGCTTTTCTCAAACAGCGTATTCATGATAATCGCAATCGTTTTTCCCTTGATACTGCGCTCATCATAGTACTTGTTGGCATACATGAAACCTTCCGCTTCCTTCATCAGAACATCCAGGGTCTGCCCCGGACGCTTCTGCACGGCATAGCCGAAGGAAATCGACAAAAGATTGTCAGGTGAGGTTAGCTGGCGGTTTTCCTGGGCCTGGGCTTCGATTTGCTTGACCCGGCTGCGCGCTTGTGTTTCGTTACACCCCGGCAGAATGACGGCAAACTCATCCCCGCCCACGCGGGCGACGATATCCTGTTCCCGGGCGAAACGCTGCAGCAATTCGGCGGCATCCGTCAGCACCTGGTCACCGGCCTGGTTGCCCAGCGCATCATTGATCAATTTCATGCCGTTGACGTCGCCCATGATGATGGCCAGCGGGAAATGTTCATCCGTATTCAAGCGGGCGAATTCTTCCTCAAAAAAGCGCCGGTTGTACAGACCGGTCAGATAATCGTGGTAACTGATGTAGCGGATTTCCGCATAGGCATTTTCTTTTTCGGTGACATCGAAAATAATGGAAAACAATAATTTTTGGCCATTGTACAGGATGGGCGAAGCATAGACGTCCACCTTGCGGATGTCGCCGTTCTTTAAACGGTGGGGGAAGGTGAAATAGCGCTGTCCCTTTTCCAGTGCTTGCAGGCGCAGCATTTTCACTTCTTCGCCGGGCAGCATGTTGATCTCCTCGATCTTCATTCGCACGAGCTCGTCCCGGTTGTAACCGTAATACTCGGCAGCGGCCGGATTGCAGTCCAGGATCCTGCCGGAATTCGGCTCAATCAACAGCATGACCGCGTCATGATTGTTGATCATGGCTTCAAACTGATGCAGCAGGCGGTCCCGCTCTTCTTCCAGAGCGGTTTTTTCGGTGACGTCAAGGCCGATTGAGTAGTAGTAGACGGGGGCCCCCATTTTGTTGAAAAAGCCGATGTCCCGCCATTCCAGCAAGCGGATTTGGCCGTTTGCCTCCACTTTGTGGACATACACGTTGGTGCGGTTTTCCGGGGTCAGACTGGCATAGCTGCGCAGCACGCCGGCCCGGTCTTCCACCGGGATTAAATCCAAAAACTTCCTGCCCACCATGGATTGGTTGTAAAAACCGAAATAATCGCAATAGCTTTGATTGGCGAAGGTTAACGTACTGTCGGGCAGGAATTCGCAAATCAGGGCCGGCAGTTCGTTGAAAATGCTCTTTAATTTGTTGCGTTCCCGTTCGGTCAGGGCCTGGTTATGGCGGTAGGCAAACAGCAGACAAAAACTGTTCAGCAACAGGGAGACTTCATTCTTATCGAATTCACTGAACCCGTTCTCTTTGTTGGCCAGGATGATGACTACTTTTAAATGGTGTTCAAAGAATACCGGCACCGACAAAACATTGTTGATGATCGGATGCCCGGCGGTCCCGGCAGGCAGTTGGAGCGAGTGACTGCTGCCGAAATCATTCATGATGAGGGCTTGCGGGCTTTTTATCATTTCCTGCCAAAGGTCCTTCAGTTGCTCCGTGAGCAGTGCTTGGTCGACATTATGGCTGACACGCGTTATCCGATTGACCGAGTCCGATCCGGATTTCATTTCATCGTACGCATAGCTGTGAATCACGCCAAACTGGCACTCGGTCAGATGCATGGCTTGTCGCAGCGCATAATCACATTGCCCTTCGAGCGTATCAAAGTCCATGGTAAGACTGCGTTCAAAGATGCTGTGGCGGGTGAGCTGCTGCAGCAGATAATCTTCATTTCTTCGGTTTGCGGTAATGTCCTTGAGGAATGCCCCGATGCCCGTATGGCCGGAAGTCAGCTGCACCGGGAATTTGACTGATTCATAGATCCGCTCGCCGACCTTCTCTTCTGCGTTGACAATCGTGCCTGACGTTAAGGCTTTTTGATCGGTTCGCCGGCAATTTTTCGCCGCCGTGAGCGGCAGCAGATCAAAATCCGTTTTGCCGATGATTTCGTCGGGTAGGGCATCAAAATAACCAGCCATGGCCTGATTGACAAAGATATAGCGGAACACGTGGTCTTTAATGAAGGCCATATCGCTGCTGGAGTTTAAAAAACGGTACAGCAGTTCATTACTGGCGGAAAGCTCCTGTTTGTAGTGAGTATCTTCGGTAATATCTCCCACCAGGGTAACAAAATAACCTCGGCAGGGGAAAACGCATAGATGCGAAGCGACTTGTCCATGTTGATGGAGGGCTTCTCAAAGCGCATGGCCTGACCACCAAAGGCAACCGGCCTATAGCGCTCGATGAAATGTATCGCATCCGCTGCGGGCAAAATCTGGGTAATCCTTTTGCCGACAATGTCAACTGCCCGGAATCCGGTCAGCTTTTCAAAGGCAGGGTTGATATCGATAAATACATAATCGCAGGGTTGGCCGTTCTCATCGGTAATGAATTCATACAAGGCATAACCCGCATTCATGGTGTGAAGAATTTGTTCGACGGGAAAAGCGATCATGAAAACGCTCCTAATAAATTTAATATTTTGCCTAACAAGTTATAACCTTGTTTATTCTAATTTATACCATGAACTGTCGAATAATAAAAGAGCTACCCATGATTGACAATGAGAGGGGAGAACATGCGTTGGTGCGCAAGGCAAGAACCGTCCCCAACTTGCGCAAGTTGGGGACGGTTCTTGCCTTGCGCGGATGTGACAAAAAGGAATTTTTGCTTGGGTGTCGAAGATGTAAAATACTTCCTTGGAAACTGGTTTATTTGGGAAATACCTTAATTTGAAGCGTTACTCGTTGGCGATAAAAAGTGGGAAATGGAAAGGGCAGGGGATGGCAATGAAAAGAAAGCTGTGGTTGTTGATCGGGTTGATGTTCTTGTTCCTGCTGCCGGCCAGCGTCGCCGGAGCTGAGACAATCACCGGTGAGATCCAGGCGCCGGACGGCAGACAGTTATTAGCGGCTGATTTTGAGCAGATGCTCTACATGGAGTATAAAACTGAAGACTGGAGCGTATATGCGGATTGCTCGATATTTGCGGATGGGGACGGGGTCCTCCGCTATACGGTTGATACTTCGGGCCCGGGCGCCTTTAAGATATGGGTCGTCACGACGAATGAGTGCCCTTATACCAATTCCATTCCGCAAACCTTTACGATTGTCAGCGGCGATCTTATAGACCAGCCTATTCGGTTGACCGATCCGGCGGTGACGGGAAAGATTTTGGCACCGGACGGTGAAAGCACCTATATCCCGACGGAAAATGATTACATAGAGATTATCATAGAAAAACCCGGTGAGTTTGCTCCGGAGCAGGTGGCCTCTACCGCTGTGGCGGCGAACGGAACCTATCGTCTGGGCGGTATTGCGCCCGGTAACTATATCTTGAGAATGGATTACAACCAAACAAAGCAAACGTATTTTGCTCCTGCGGCAAGCCCTCTGGTGGTGACGGAAAATAATGCCCAAACCATCAATCTGCAGTTAACCTACCCGCAGCTAAAGGGATCCGTCATGACGCCGGAGGGGAATACATTTATTCCCACTTACCCGAACGGTGCCCGGGTGGTGTTGCTGGATGAACAGAATGATGAATACTCGATGGACGTTGCGGGAGACGGCAGCTACTTGTTGGGCGGAATGGCGGAAGGCGACTACCAGATTCGCGTTGAGCCCAGCGGAACAGACCTTCCCTATACTGCTTCGATCCCGGAGGAGATCACCTTGTCCAATCCGTCGTCCGC
>DAOTHZ010000136.1:0-3841 GCA_035447945.1 Syntrophomonas sp. | reverse complement strand
TTATACAAATCTATTGATGTAGGGGAGATTCTATGTCCATCGTGCTGAAAAAGCCAGTTATAGCCATAGCCGGGAGTTCAGCCGGGAGAATAATGTGGCGGTATTGGGCAGTATGGGGGAGTTGGGCCGTTATTCCCGCCAAGGCCATACGATCGTTGGAAAGTATGCGGCTGGTAAAAGCAATTTAAACCGTATATATACTTACGGAGAAGGGGCCCAACAAATTGCCAGAGCTGCCGTTAAAGCGGGATTTCCCAAGAATAAAACGGTTCACTCCGTCAAAAGAAAAACGTTGCATCAACACCTGAAAAAGGAATTACAGCCGGGCTGCACGGTTCTGGTGAAGGGTCCCAATATGATGGGGATGTATAAAACGGCCAAATTCCTTAAATACCCCGGCCAATTTCTCCGACTGTATTAAAAGTGATTTTGATAAGGACGGCCAGCAGGAATTTGCTGATCTCGATGATGTCGTGGGGGATTTTGCGTTTCCACAGTCCAAAACATCTGCTTATAAAATGATTGAAGGTGGTTCAGAGTGTGCTCTGAACCACCTTATGCCCTCGGTGTAGGGTTAGAACTTGATGGTATGATCCACGATTTTACTGTAAATCTCAGGGGTCAGTTCTACATAAACGCCGCGCTCAGGATCAAGGAAGTAGAGGGGATCGCTGATTACCGACGGATCGAAACCTTCCTTCTGCAACTGGGTTTTCATCTGTTTAAAACTGTTGGTGGCATCAATGGTGTCGCGCAGGCGAATAAAATAAGGGCGGGCATAGGAAGGAAGATTTTCACAGACAAAGGCCCCCAGTTTTGCCCAGTCAATGACCGCTCCCTCCAGCAGTTTGATGGCGGCCATGCCGCATCTTCCCTCTACCCCGGGAACCTGCACGCCATACACATTGACATCTTCCATCTGGCCGAACCGGTTGACCACATTGGAGACCTGATTGGTTGAGACGTTCTCGCTTTTCCAGCGGAAAGTATCCCCCATGCGATCGACAAACGAGAAATAATCTTTATCGCCCAGACATACCAGGTCGCCGCTGTTGAAATAGCAGTCGCCTAATTTCAGGACGTTGTGCATGATTTTTTCTTCCGTGGCCTGGGGATTGTTGACATAACCCGCAAACACGTTGAGCTGATTGATTTCGCAAATCAGAAGACCGGTCTCACCTACGTCGCACTTGACGGCGAAGCCGTTCTCGTCGCGGACGATTTCTTCTTTGTCCAAATCATATTTAATGATCTCACCCTGGCGTCTGCCCAGCATATCTAGGCTTCCGCACATGCCCGGGATTTGTTCCAGGTTCAAGAAGGAGCCGACCCCTTCGGTAGCCCCATAAATTTCATAAATGGTTTCAAAATTGAAGCGTTTGCGCAGCGGTTCCATCAGCTCACCGCGCATGCCGTTGCCCGCGATCATTTGCAGGGGATTGTCAGCATCGTCCGGTTTTTCCGGCTGATTGTAGATATAGCGGCAGAGTTCGCCCACATAGATAAACACTTTTACATTGTACTTGCGGACATCGTCCCAGAAATTGCGGGCGGAAAATTTGCGGCGCAGCACCATGGTGCAACCCGATACGATCGTCATGGAATAACCGATATCAAAACCACTGTTGTGATAAAGGGGCAGAACCATGTACTGAGCCATATCCGGACTCATGCGGCCGAAAATGGTAAAGAGGTTGCCCAGTACCAGCCAGCGTTTCTGGGTGACGGCACAGGCTTTGGGGAAACCGGTGGTGCCGGAAGTGTAGATATAGACGATCACATCATCACTGCTGACGGTACCGGTGGTGGTGGGATTCTGGTCTGAGGAGGCTGCCAGCAGCGGTTTCAGGTCAGCGATTCCCTCCGTGGCAGGGAGGTCCAGCCCTTCCTTTTCCACGAAGATCAAACCGGGCTCCTTTAGCTGCACTTGCTGTCTAATCTCCAGGAAAGGTTCCATCAATTCATGGCCAACGATCAGCATTTTGGCGTCGCAGATGTTCAGCGCATGAGCGAGAACTTCCTTGCGCACCCCGTTGTTAATCAGCGAAACGATCACGCCCAGTTTGCTGAGTCCCGAAGCGGCAATCAGAAATTCCGGCCGGTTTTCCATCAAGAGGGCTACCACATCGCCTTTTTCCAAACCCAATGATTGGAAGTAGGCGGCATACCGATTGGCCAGCGCGTTCAATTCCCCAAAGGTGATGGTGCGGTCCTCGAAAATGATAGCCGGATGATCCTTTAGGGTTTCGGCCTGGTACTCCAGTTCCGATCCCAGTGACATCATCTGGGTCTGCGCCAGGCTGCCGATGGTTTCCAAAGGATTTCTTGTCTTGGCAGGTTCCATGATTATGCTCTCCCCTTTCTGTTTGCTTTGCAACATTACGAAATATTACGTTCTGCAATTAGTATAACAGATTGGAATCGCCTGAAATAGAAGATAGGGTGCGAGAGAAAAAATGAAAAAATGATTCTGGCCGATTGCAGGAGAACCTCAATATTACAAGGTTGGGAAGAAATGAAAAAACCAGAAATGTTTCACGTGAAACATTTCTGGCGGAGAAGCGATAAGAGGAGGAGGCTTTAATCCCCGGTCAGAGGGCGGATTTCTTCAATTTGGAAATAAACCAGATTGACATTAATTTTTTCCATATCGCCATGCTTATGGCGGACCAAAGAGCGAGCCAGCTCCGTGTTTCTTTCTTCTTTGATTTTTTTCAGATAGATGCGTTTACCGTTCCAGCCCGGGCCGTTTTCCAGGAAAAGCAAGACGGCGTAGGGATTGACCTGAATATTGGCATGGCTCAAACGGTCCGACATCAGCAACGCCAGCGAATCTTCTTCGAAGAGCCGGGGTTTGCTGTAGACAGCTGCATCGACTTTTCCTTCCCCATTCGCGGTTGACAGGATAACGGTACCATCCGTTTGGGCAAAATATTCCGCTAAGTTCATTTTTTATCACTCCTTTTTAATTCTCTCTGTCCGGCCTAAGCAGATCTTCCATCACGGTTCTGTTTAAAAAATAGTTTCGACCGTGATAGTATTTGGATTATAGCTTAAACAAATCGATCAAGCCAGATGAATTTCAATTTGAGCGGGGCCGACCTCAGCCGCAGCCTCTTTCTTACCCAGGTTCAGATCAATCTGGCCAAAGGGGATCTTTACACCAAGCTGCCCCCGTATCTTGATCATCTCCCGCATTGGGCAGGCGTGATTGTGTAGGCTGGGAAAAATATCTTGGAGTAAACATATAAAAAACTATTGACAAACAGAATCCGGGCCGATAAAATTCATAGTACTTACATTTTTGCAAACTGATGAGTCAGAGAAGTAAGCTTGATACTACACTTACAGAGAGTCGCAGGGGTTGAGAATGCGGCAGTGAACAGGCAGGCTGAATGGACTGACGAGGGTGGCTGCTAAATGGCAACAGAGTAGTGGCCGACGGGATTCTCCGCCCGTTACCAAGGGAGCACGCATGATGGTGCGTGGCAATGAGCGGGTCGTATGGCCAATTTGGGTGGTACCGCATGAGTTTAAAACTCGTGTCCCTTAGTAGAGGGATGCGGGTTTTTTTATTTTATGCGCAAACGCATCACAAAATTGCTGGTCGAAAATAAAAAGATAAAATTAAAAAATGAAAGGGGCTTATCAGAATGGCAAAAGTACCGTACAAAACCTATCTTACCGAAGAGGAAATGCCGAAGCAGTGGTATAACATTCGTGCTGATATGAAAGAACAACCCGATCCTATGTTAAATCCCGGTACACTCCAGCCGTTAACCTCACCGGAAGATTTATATCCGGTATTTTGTGAAGAACTCTGTAAACAGGAAATGGACGG
>DAOTHZ010000135.1:0-3880 GCA_035447945.1 Syntrophomonas sp. | reverse complement strand
CCGAGAGATACATATCTGATTGGTGAACCTGCTCGACGGTGGGGTTGATGATCAGCTGTCCGTCAATCATGCCGACGATAACTGCGGCAACCGGTCCGGCAAAGGGAATATTGGACACACCCAAGGCGACGGATGCGCCAATGGTGGCGGTCACGTCAGGGGCATTGTCTTTTTCTACGGACAGCACAGTCGCTACAACGTGGATGTCATTGCGGAATCCTTTGGGAAACAAGGGTCTAATGGGACGGTCGATCAACCGGGCGGACAGGGTGGCCAGTTCGGTGGCGCGTCCTTCGCGTTTGATGAACCCTCCGGGAATTTTGCCGACGGCGTATTGCTTTTCTTCATAGTCGACGGTCAGCGGAAAAAAGTCTATGCCCAGTCGCGGGTCTTTGGTCGCCGTGGCGGTAACCAGCACAACGGTATCGCCATATCTGACCAGGGCTGCGCCGTTGGCCTGTTTGGCAACTTGTCCAACTTCCACGATCAGGGGCCGTCCGGCTATTTCTGTCTGATATTTGTGAACGATGGTAATCTCTCCTTTCGGTTTACATAAATCCGGCTGCTTTTAGGCAGCAAGATAAAATGAAAGAGCGGCATACCGCTCTTTATCTGCGAAGTCCAAGTCTGGTAACAATGTTGCGATAGCGATCGAAATCATTGTCTTTAAGATAATCCAGAAGGGAGCGTCTCTGGCCAACCATTTTCAGCAGACCTCTTCTGGAGTGATGGTCTTTTTTATTGGCTTTGAGATGTTCGTTGAGATAATTGATTCTCTCGGTTAAGATGGCAATCTGTACTTCCGGAGATCCGGTATCGTTTTCATGTACCTGAAAGGATTTAATGATTTCGAGTTTCTTTTCGGGTGTTAGCATTCTTTCACCTCCTTGTCATAATAAAATCGCCAGTGACCAAGCGGGGCGTCGGTGAAAATCGCCGGACCTAGCCATTGGTTCATATCTCTGGGGCTTTTATTTTTTTGGCAACTATGGCTGCCGCTCTTTCCTTCATTATTTACGATCCGGGGGTGTGCTAAACCTTTATATCTGGAAATTTTTATATTTTATTCGCACCAGACAATTTTAGCACAGCAAACGGTAAAAGTAAACTTTCCTTCGTCTTCAGCTGGTTGGGCTGCGCCGTTTTGCTTGGCTGCGCCGTCACATTAGGGGCTTCCTTTTCTTATGCTGCCCAATCACGCCAGGATGGCTTGCGCGGTTTGGGCGTCTTGTTTGATTTGGGTGACCAGGGCGTCGATGCTGTCGAAGCGTTTTTCATCCCTGATCTTTTGCACAAAACTGAGGCTGATGGCCTGGCCGTATATGTCACTGTTGAAATCGAACAAATAGGCTTCCACGGAGATGGGATAGGCTGCGTGGAAGGTGGGCTTGCTGCCGATGTTGACAACGGCGTTGTAACGCTGTCCGTTGACCTCGGCGCGGGCGGCATAGACGCCTTTGGCGGGGATGTTGAAGCTTTTTTCGATACCGACGTTGGCGGTGGGAAAACCGAGTTGGTGACCGCGGTGTTCTCCTTCCACGACGATGCCGTCGAGGATGGGATCGTAGCCCAGCATGCGGGCGGCCTGGCTGATTTTGCCTTCTTCCAGCGCCTGGCGGATGGCACTGCTGGAGACCAGTTCGCCGTCAACGGTGACGGGTTCAATGACATTTACGGCAAAACCGTATTTTTGTCCCAGTTGTTGCAAAGTTTCCGGCGTGCCCTGGCCTTTAAAGCCAAATGTATGATTAAAGCCTACGAATACTTCTTTGACCTGCATACGCTCAACCAGAAAGTTTTTGACAAATTCTTCGGGGCTGAGGGAAGCGATATCGCGGGTAAAACGGTTGTAGATCAACAGCTCCAGCCCCAGGCTCTCCAGCTGCCGGGCTTTGCGGATGGGCGTGCCCAATAACCGCGGCATGCGGTCGGGGGTCAGCAGTTGGGCGGGATGGGGTTCAAAAATGAAGGCGGCGCTGATTCCCTGTCCGGCATTTTTATGCGCTACTGCCTGCTTGATCAGACGTTGGTGGCCGCGATGAACACCGTCAAAGTTGCCCAAAGCCAAATATAGCTCCCGGTTGCCGGGTTGATAGTTTTCGATTTCATAAATAAGCTGCATCTGGACGCTCCTTGTATCATTTGAATACTTTTACGGGTTGGGCCAGCGTATACGCTGGCTCGCTGACGATTCTGGCAATGGCCATGAGATGGCCCTCGGGATGATATATGCGCATCATTCCGGCTGATCCTGCCGGTGCTTTGATATGGTTGCCGTTGGTGATCCGCATGATTCCTTCCTGGCTCTCCAGCGTCAGGGCTGGCCAATGACGCAGCGGAACATCGAGCGGAATAATGTGCTCGTTGAGCTGTGCTGTGATTTTTTCCAGCTCTGCCAGCGTCAATGCCTGGCTGATGGCAAACATGCCGGCACGGGTGCGGGTCAGCCTTGACATATAGGCGCCAGTCCCCAAGCGTTGGCCGATATCATGACAAAGGGTGCGAACATAGGTCCCTTTGGAGCAGGTTATTTCCAGCTCGATAACCGGATTGCCTTCGCCATCGCTGTGCTGGCTGAGCATTTGCAGCGACGTAATCTTCACCTCACGTGGGCTGCGCTCCACTTCCACGCCCTGGCGAGCCAGTTCGTAGAGGCGCTGTCCTTGGTGATGAACAGCCGAATACATCGGCGGAATCTGCTCGATCGTGCCGGTGAACTCTGCCAGGATTGGCACCAGCTCTTCGCTGCCATAGCGAATGACACCGGTTTTTTCGATTTTTCCCCAGGCGTCCTGGGTATCAGACACCCCGCCCAATGTCATTTGGGCGCGGTAGGTTTTCTCCTGATCTTCGATATATTCGATCAGCCGGGTGGCATGTCCCAACGCGACTGGCAAAACACCAGTGGCCATCGGATCAAGCGTGCCAAGGTGGCCGAGTTTGGTTTTGGGGATCAGCTGCTTGATTTTCCTAAGTACATCAAAGGACGTCATGCCTGAATCTTTATTGATATTTAAAAAACCATGCAATTATTTTATCACTTCCCTGACGGCAGCGATGACCCGCTCCTGGACTTGTTCCAAACTGCCTTCCATGGTGACCCCGGCGGCCTGGCGATGCCCCCCGCCGCCCAGGGATGAAGCGATTTGGGCTACGTCAATATGGCCCTTGGAGCGAAAACCGACCTTGATGATGCCGGGTTGGGTTTCCCGGAAAAGCATGCCTGCCTCCACCCCTTCGACCATCAAGGTATGATTGATGATGCCTTCGGGATGCAGATCGAGCACGCCCAGTTCTTCTGCTTCTTGATAGGAAATGGTCATCCAGGCCATTTTTCCGTCTTCACTGTAGCGCATGCTGTGAAGGGCACAGGTCAGCAGATTCATCTCGTCCCGGCTTTTGGACTCAAACAGATGGATGCGGGTCTGCACCAAATCAACGCCACACTCCAATAAATCGGCGGCGATGCGGAAAGTCTCGGCCCGGGTGTTGCTGTGGTGAAAACTGCCGGTATCCTGAACGATGCCTGCATACAAGGCATTGGCCATTGCCGGGGTGATCTGTACCGACAGCTGTCGGGCCAGATGATACAACAATTCGGCGGTCGCCGCCATATCCGGCTGAATATGGTTTATCTCGCCAAACCGGGTATTGCTTTGATGATGATCAATATTAATGGTATATTGGCGCTGCGCCAGCTTGGACAACAGTTCCCGGCCGGCGCGCTCTTCGTCAGCGCAATCGAGGAATATCACGTTTTCCTCGGGATCATGCAGTTGCGCGGGCGACATTACCTCGGCGCTTCCCGCCAAATAATGGTACATACGGGGCACGGGGTCCTGCAAAACCATGCGGCTTTGTTTGCCCAGATTCTTTAAAA
>DAOTHZ010000134.1:0-3912 GCA_035447945.1 Syntrophomonas sp. | reverse complement strand
TATCCCGCTGCCAGTCCATAAACCAGACCTGCCAGAAACAGATGCAAATCATTGCGGTTGTCAAAGCTCTGATTGGGAAGCAAGGTGAAATCCTGACTGTTTTGTCGACCAAAACACAGGATCATGGATTTCCCATCGGTGACAATGCAATTTTGCACCTCGGCCTGCACCAGTTCCAGGCCTCTTTGTTGTATCTGTTCCAGCTTGTTAAAATTGGCAACCCCCAACACCACCAGATGGTATTGTTGAAGACAAGCCGGCAAGTCATCCTGCCAATAATGGCAGGTACAGACAACCGGTCCGTTTTCTTCTTGGAAGACGGGCTGCTGGGCCAGCATCTCCTGGTACGGTTCATCAATCAACAGCCAATCACAGTTTTGCAAAAGCCAGGCGCGGCTTTCCAGATCAGTGCTAATATTCTCCCGGTCTATTGCTTCGGCATAGCGCAGCTCTCCGTCAACAAATACTTTGCGTGATGTCCGGTGATGTCTGGCGCGGATCACATTGTTCACATCCACTTCCTGGCTCTTTAATCGGGAAATAATTTGACTGCCTGCATCATCGCTGCCCAACACGGTCAGTAGTTTGGTGACCATGCCATAATTCACCAGGGCCTGGCTCACTTCCAGGGCAAACCCTGAGAACTCGGTGTCAATCCGGCAATCAAATGCACCGTCGCTGATATTGACGCGCAGGAACACCTCTCCCGCAACCACTGCCGACGCTTTTTTATTGAAGACATAGCCTTTGCCAAGAATAACCCCTTTTTTCATCAAATTGGAAATATGTACGGCTACCGATGAACGACTGATACCAAAACGAGCCGCCAGATCCTCCTGGGATATCAGAGGATCCTGCATCAGCACCTCAATAATTTTCTGCTCTCTGGAAGTAAGTTTCATATCATCCATTCTCCTGACAAAAAACGATTGTTTATGGATAAATGCTTTTGTTTATATTCTACCATATTTAAAAGTATTTCGAATCGGGATACAGTTTTTCGAGTTGTTCCTGATCGATTAGAATCTCTCGTTTTTTATTGCTGTCAATTTCTGAGACAATGCCTCTTTCTTCCATGCAATCCACCAGTCGGGCAGCACGTGCATAGCCAATTTTCAGCTTACGCTGCAGCAAGGATACCGAAGCCTTTTTACTCTCCACAAAAACCTTGACGGCTTCCCAGAACATTTCATCATCGGCTTCCAGATCCATTTCTTCCATTTTAAACTCCAACTCGTTGATGCGCTCCGCTTCCTGCCGCGGCAATTGTTGTTTGATAAACATAACCGTCTTTTCGATGTCACCATCCGAAACAAAGGCACCCTGCAAACGATACGGTTTGATAGCCCCCACCGGGAAAAAGAGCATATCGCCTTTGCCCAGCAGCTTCTCGGCCCCTCCCATATCAAGAATGGTGCGGGAATCCGCCTGGGATGAAACGGCAAAAGCGATGCGGGAAGGTATATTGGCTTTGATGATCCCGGTCACCACATCAACCGAGGGGCGCTGGGTGGCAACAATCAAATGAATGCCGGCGGCACGCGCCATCTGTGCCAGGCGGCAGATGGAATCTTCCACCTCCACCGGGGAGACCATCATCAAGTCAGCCAGTTCATCAATAATAATCACGATAAAAGGCATTTTTTCAGCCGCATTTTGATTGTATCGGTAGATGTCACGCACTCCTTTTTCCGCGAACAATTTATAGCGTTTGTCCATCTCAGTGGTCATCCAACGTAATATGACCGCTGCTTTCTTGGGATCGGTGACCACCGGTGTCATCAGATGCGGAATTCCATTGTAAATGGCCAGCTCAACCATTTTGGGATCGATAAATACCATTTTGAGTTCATCCGGGGTGGCATTATGCAGCATACTCATGATAATTCCGTTGAGACATACGCTTTTGCCTGAACCGGTTGACCCGGCAATGAGCAAATGAGGCATGTCACTCAGTTTGGCAACGACAGAATTTCCGGTAATATCTTCGCCCAGCGCAACTGCCAGCGGACTGTTTAAATTGTGGAAAGCACTGGAAGCGAGTATGTTACGCAGACCTACGCTGCTGATCTTGGCATTGGGTATTTCGATTCCAATGGCTGATTTTCCGGGAATAGGAGCTTCAATCCGGATGCCCGGCGCGGCCAGATTAAGCTGCAAATCATCCGTCAGACTGATGATTCGGCTGATTTTCACGCCCGGTGCCGGTGTCAGTTCATAACGGGTAACCGCCGGGCCGCAACTCACTTGATTGACCTTGACCGATATACCAAAACTGGTAAAGGTGTCTTCCAGAGTGGCAATGCTTTCCTTGATGTTTTTTTTATCAATAACCCGGTTGCTGCTGATATCCTGCAGCATCTCCACCGGTGGTTTAAGGTATTCGAATGGTTCATCCTTGCCCAGGAAAACAATTTCCGGACTGTCCTGTGAAGGTTCCTTTTTCTTGCTACCGACCAGTTTCAAACCAACATTGCTCTCGGCAGGCGAATTTGTTTCCAGAGAGATAACTTCTGGTTCTGTTTTATTTACCTGGGGTTCCAGGGCAGCCGAAGCGTTTTCTATGATCAAGGCATCTATTTTCTGCCGGGAAGCTGGCTGGGAAGCAGCCGCGGGAACAGATTCTTCTTCATAAAACATGATTTGGCTGAGGCTCACACCAAGGCGTTTAATCCCTTGCCAAATTGCAGCCGCAATATCGGTTAAGGGTTTTTCTATAATCATCACAATGGCCAGGATGGCAAACAACAGCAAGAGGATGGTTGAGCCAATTTTCCCCAAAAGGCGCAGCAAAATATAGGCCAGTCCCCCACCGACTGCACCCCCGCCCATTCCCTTCAGACCTGCTTCCCAGCTGCTGATTCCCTCAGGGACATCAAGGATGCTCGTGGCCATCATGATCGTCAACAGCAACAGGGTTAATCCCCCCATGCGAATGGACCACATTTTTTTTACAATGCCAATATGTACTGACCAGAACAACAGAAATAGGGAGATCAACCAGGCAGCCTGACCAAATACAATCTGCATGGCTTTGGATAGTTGGGTTCCCAGCAAACCGATAAACTGCTGATCCTCCGGAGTGCCATGGAAATTGCGCAGGCTGACAAAGAGAAATACCGCCAGCATGAATAAAACGACTGAGGCTGCTTCTTCACGAAAACGCCAACCCTTGGACGAATTGTTTTCTTTTCTGCTTTTCACCGCTGTACGTGCCGGTGTGCGCGTGGTTTTTGGGGGGGAATCCTTTTTTTTAGCCTGCGCCATGAAATCTGCTCACCCTTCCCTCGTGCATTACATATATTACCATTTATAGTTCGTCAATCCAAGGCGGAAATCCTGCCTGGTTCCAAAATCCTCCGTGCTCAAACGAAAAACCCGTTTCTTCCTTGTTCAACAAACATCTTAACCAAGAAGCTTGTCAATGCAGTTTAGAAACAGGCTGTACGAAACGATATATTGGGGCAACCGGGCATAATAATTTCTCCCCGTGACGATGTAAATCACTATCCCCATCTTACCGTTCTATTTGTAAAGGTGTCAAGCCGGCCCGCGATTTATCGCTGATTCCCGGTTGCAAAATCAGGTTTACACTCCTGGCAAACCGCCGGATAAATCCAGCAGACAGCCAGGCTGCAAGTTTTCCTGAAGGTAGTCCATCGGATCAGTGCTGATAATGCTGGCAACCCGGGCCCGGCAGCTATCAATGATCTCCAAATTCACGATGCCGCCTGACGGAAGCGACAACGTTCGCTGTTCAGGCATTTTCATCTCCGCCAGCAAATCCAGAGGGTCTGCCATATAATAAATCATTGCAGCAGACCTCCTGTCTCCCGCAGGGTATTCAATTGGCGCAGGGCATCCTGCAATCCTCCCATTGCATCAATCAACCCGCAATCCACAGCATCACGG
>DAOTHZ010000133.1:0-3953 GCA_035447945.1 Syntrophomonas sp. | reverse complement strand
TGGTGGAGGCGGGGGGAGTCGAACCCCCGTCCGAAAGTAAGACCAGTCCAGTCTCTCCGAGCGCAGTCCGTGATTTGCTTTCGCCAACCGGACGCCCACGAACGAGCTTCCTTCGGCTATCCCCGATTGGTTTCCCCTTAAAGCCCCTCGAGAAAGAAGGCTTCAGGGTACCCTAACTAAGTGACGCCCTGCACCAGGCCGTTAGGAAACCTGGCCGGACGAGCGGCATTAAGCCGCTAGTGCGAAGTTATCTTCTGCAGTTAATTTGAATTTTCACCTTTTTAACGAGCTGGCGACAACTCGGCTCGCTGCTCGACCCATCCTATCCCCCGTCGAAACCTTTACGCCCCCTTATATTATTGGGATTAACTGCTCTACTATCATAATACCACGGTTTGGCGTTGTCAGCAGGTATAATTAGGATAGCTCCCGCCGGGAATTGTGCCCAATGAAGGTGTTTAGGCAATGACGCCGGTTTAAACTCGCATTAGTTTTTTTATGCATATGCAAGGCACCAGACCCGGATATTTTTACATTCTTTAATTTTCTTGATGGCGGCTTTTCATAACCCTTTCGATGTCGCGTTTGGCATCGCGGTTGGCGATATCTTCACGTTTATCATAATTCTTTTTGCCTACCGCTACCGCCAGATCCATTTTAGCCAGGCCATTTTTGAAAAAGATTTTAAGCGGAATCAAAGTATAGCCGGACTCTTTTTGGATGCCCAGGAGTTTGTTGATCTCGGCCTTGTGCAACAACAGCTTCTTGGGCCGCAGCGGTTCGTGGTTGAACTGATTGCCTTTCTCATAAGGGCTGATATGGAAATTGTTCACCCAAACCTCGCCGCCTTTGACCACCGCATAGGCATCTTTTAGATTGCCTTTGCCGGCCCGCAGGGATTTGACTTCGGTGCCGACCAGCACCATGCCGGCCTCGTATACGTCTTTGATATGATAATCGTGCCGCGCTTTGCGATTGTCCACGACTGGCTTGATGCCTTCTTTTTTGCCCATCTGTCTCACCTCTTGCTGCGAACCTCGTAAAAGAAACCCTCGCCTCGGGTACAGCATACGCCAAAGCCAGGGTGTATCTCTTGATGCTACGTTATTATAATCCAGGTCGGGCTTGCTTGTCAATGAAGGTCCCGGCCCGGGCAGCTTTCCCTGTCGCGGGAAGTCCGTCCGGCCTTGCTGCCCGGCCTATACCAATTCGAAATCTATTTTGGCAGCATCGACATCCACACTGACCAGCTGCACTCTGACCTGATCGCCGATGGCATATTTTTTACCGCCATGGGTGCCGGTCAGGGTATAGGCATGGTCGTTGAAGATATAGTAATCATCGGCAATGGTGGAGATATGCACCAGTCCCTCGACAGTATTGGGCAACTCCACAAAAAATCCGAATGACAGCACCGAGGCGATGCGGGCGTCGAACTCATCGCCGATAAATTGCTGCATGTACTGGGCTTTCTTGATATCAACCAGTTCGCGTTCGGCCTCTTCGGCCTTGGCTTCCTGCAGACTGGACTGTTCCGCATATTTGCCCATGCGGGCTTCCATCGCCGCCTTTTTCCTGCTGTTCATCCTGCCTTCCAGGAGCAGGGTCAGCACCCGGTGTACGATCAGGTCGGGATAGCGGCGGATGGGGCTGGTAAAATGGCAATAATATTTGGCGGCCAGCCCAAAATGTCCCAGTTCCTGAGGCAAATAGCGGGCGTGTTTCATGGATCGCAGCACCAGCAGGGAAATCACATTTTCCACTGGTGAGTCTTTGATGTCCTTTAAAATCTTTTGAAAAACGAACGGCTCTGCTTTTTCTTCGGCGATTTTATAGCCAAATACGCCCAGCACTTTGTTGAGTTTGGCCAGCGATTCGCCTTCCGGTTTTTCATGCACCCGGTAAAGCAGCGGTATTTCCTGCCAATAGATATACTCAGCTACGGTTTCATTGGCCTTGATCATAAAGTCTTCGATCAGCATTTCGCCTGCGCCGCGCTCAAAGCGCCGGATCTCAACCGGGAAACTGTTCTCGTCAACAATGACCTTGCTTTCAGGAAAATCAAAGTCCAGCGCGCCGCGGCGGCTGCGCTCCTGCCGGATAATATCCGCCAGTTCTTTCATCAATAAGAAATCATCCACCAATTCATGATAACGTTCCTTGATCGCGGGGTCGTCATGAGTGATAATGTGGTTGACGGCAGTATAGGTCATGCGCTCGTTGATGTGGATGACGGATTTAAACAGATCGTGTCTGAGTACCTTGCCCTTGGGGTCAATGTCCATCATACAGGTAATTGCCAGCCGATCCTGTCCGGCGGTCAGGCTGCAGATGCCGTTGGATAATTCCGGGGGCAGCATGGGCAGTACTTTGTCGATCAGATATACCGAGGTTCCACGGGCAAAGGCTTCCTTGTCCAGCTTGCTGTCCTCGCGGACGTAATGGGATACGTCGGCGATATGCACGCCCAGGCGATAGCCTTCGGCGATTTTTTCAATGGAAACGGCATCATCAAGATCTTTGGCATCATCGCCGTCAATGGTGACCATTCGCAAACTGCGCAGATCACGCCGCTTTTCAATTTCTTCCGGACTGACCGGCTGTGCTACGTTACGGGCTTCCTCCACTACCCCGGCCGGAAAATGTTCCCGCAGTCCGTGTTTCTTGATAACGATCTGCAATTCCACCCCGGGCTGTCCCTGCCGGCCAAATACTTCGGTGATTATTCCTTCGGGATATTTTTTTTTGTCTGGCCAGCGGTTGATCTTGACTAAAACCTTGTCGCCGTTCTTAAGCTTTAGTTTGCTGCTGGGTTTGACATTGATGGGGTAGATCTGGCGGGGGTCATCGGGAATAACCTGCATGGCATGTTTTCCCCGCTCAAAGGTGCCCACCAGTTCTTGGCTGGCTCTGGCAATGGCGCGGATCACTTCCCCCTCCGGGCGCTGATCCTCGCTGGCGCGCTCATGGATGCGGACCAGCACGCGGTCTTCATGCATGGCCCCGTTTAAATTGCGTCCATAGACGAATATTTCCGGCACCCCGATCTGATCGGGGATTAGTATCCCGTAGCCACGTTGACTAAGCTTGATGATGCCGCGATAAATGTTCATCATCTCGGGAAGGCCATATTTATCCTTGCGGGTACGTACGATGTTTCCCTCTTTTTCCAATTGGCCGATCATTTCACTGAAACGGGCATGATCTTCTTCAGTCAACTGCAATGCGGCGTGCAGGTCATGATATGACAAGGGCCGGTAACTCTCCTGACGCATATAGGCAATAATGGTTTCTTTGTTCAGCATGTATGCCACCTTTTATTCTTTCTTGTTAACGATGGGATGATCCCCTCGTTATCTAATTTTTTCCCATCGCTGCAACTTTTAAACTTAAAGACCAATCTCACCGGCAATCTTTTGCATGCTGTGCAGTGCGATCTCCAGATATTGATCCAGTTCCAGCCCCAAGTCCTGACAGCTTTTCATTTGCTCGCGGTTGGCACCCCTTGCAAAGGCGGTCTCCTTGAAGCGTTTTTTCAAGGATTTGAGCTGCACCTCAGCCAGACTTTTGTCGGGTCTGACCAGCGCCGCCGCGGTAATGAAGCCGCTTACCGGATCGGCTGCCCAGAGGGTTTTGTCCAGCAGGGTGACTCTTTCCAGTCCGTGCATGTCATTATGTACTTTGACAGCCTGCACGATTTCCGAATCGAGGCCGATTTCGCGCAAGATCTCGGCGCCCAGCAGGGAATGGCGGTGGGGGTCGTCGGCCGTAACATCATAGTCGATGTCGTGCAGCAAGCCTGCCAGGCCAAACTTTTCTACATCTTCGTGCAGGTATTCGGCCAGGCCACGCATGATGGCTTCGACTGCCAGACTGTGGTTGATCAAATTTTCGCTTTTAAGATGCTGCTGCAACAATGTCAGTGCTTCTTGTCGGTTCATGGTACATCCTCC
>DAOTHZ010000132.1:0-3954 GCA_035447945.1 Syntrophomonas sp. | reverse complement strand
GATTGATGGTCGGCATACCTGCACCTCCTTCCCCGTTTAATCAATCAGTAATGCTACTGCTGCTGCGCCTACTTCAATGCCGCAGGCATTACCCAATTCTTCCATCTTATTGGTCTCTTCAATCTCTATCTGATGTTGCTGACAGAGTACACGAAGAGCATTTATTATATGAGGTTCAGCATCGTCAGCAAGATAAACTTTTTTGGTTTGGCCTTTGATAATGGCTTTTTTAACCTGTTTGGTGCCGATTACCTTTTTGCCTTCCTGCAAATCGTTGAGTGACAACCCTTATCCTCCTCCCGACAAGTAAACCTCATTTTTAGCGAATATATGAGCTTATTTGTCGCGCACCTTAATATTTTATCACCAAGGTTGTGCGCAGTCAAACTAAATTTAAGGAGAATCAGGCTTTCCTGTGATTGATTGCAACAGGAAAGCCTTGCTTCGATCTTTATTTATCTTTTCCCAATCATTCAGCCAGTAATTCCGGTTCCTGGTTATCAACTACATCTACATTTTTATAGATTGAATAACCTGTTCCTGCGGGAATCAGCTTACCAATAATAACATTTTCTTTCAAGCCGATCAAGCTGTCCACCTTTCCCTTGATAGCCGCTTCTGTTAAAACTTTGGTGGTTTCCTGGAAAGAAGCCGCGGACAGGAACGAATCTGTATTCAAGGATGCTTTGGTAATGCCCAGCAACATAGGAGAACAAACGGAAGGCAACCCCCCATCGGTTATTGCCCGATAGTTTTCCTCTTCGAAGTAAGCTACATCAACAAAGGCGCCGGGCAAATGAGTTGTATCTCCCGAATCTTCAATCTTAACTCGCTTCATCATCTGCCGGATCATGATCTCAATGTGTTTGTCACTGATATCAACCCCTTGGGAACGATAAACCTTTTGTACTTCCTGCAACAAATAGCGCTGTACCGCTTGAACGCCTTTGGTTTTCAAAATATCATGTGGGTTGAGTGGTCCTTCTGTAAGTGCATCACCGATATCAACCCAGTCCCCTTCCTGCACCTTTAGGCGGGAACCATAGTGGACCAAGGCAGAAGCCAAAATCTCTTCATTATCGCCCAATATCTGGACTTCCCGGCGTCCTTTGCTCTCACCCATTCTGATTCTTCCTGAAGATTCTGCAACCAAGGCTTGCCCTTTGGGTTTGCGGACTTCAAACAGTTCCTCAACTCGGGGAAGACCGCGGGTAATATCTTCGCCGGCGACTCCTCCGGTATGGAAGGTACGCATGGTCAACTGGGTACCGGGTTCACCAATCGATTGTGCTGCCAGTATTCCAACTGCTTCTCCGATTTCTACATCATAACCTGTGGCCAGATTTCGTCCATAACATTTTTTGCATACGCCGTGTGGTGTTTTGCAGGTCAGCACAGAGCGTATCTTTACCCGATCAATACCGCAGCGTTCGATTGCAAAACCCTGCTCGTCATCGATCATCTGATTTTCCTCAACCAGAATTTCACCTGTTTCCGGATGAATGATGGTATCCACCGACACCCGGCCAATGATCCTTTGATTTAACGGCTCAATCAGTTGGGAACCTTCCATGATTTTTTCTACCCAGATCCCTTCAACCGATTCACAGTCTTCTTCCCTGACGATAACATCTTGGGATACATCCACCAAACGACGAGTTAGATACCCTGAGTCAGCGGTGCGCAGCGCTGTGTCTGCCAAACCTTTGCGGGCGCCGTGGGTGGAAATAAAATATTCCAGAACCGTCAGGCCTTCACGGAAGTTGGCTTTGATCGGCAAATCTATAATTTTCCCCTGGGGATCTGCCATCAATCCACGCATGCCCGCCAACTGTCTGATCTGCTGGAAGTTACCGCGCGCACCGGAGGTAGCCATCATGTAAACCGGGTTGTCTTCTTCCAGGGATTGTTTCAAAGCCTCGGTGACTTCTTCGGTTGCTTCATTCCAAATTTCAACCACTTGCGCATGTCTTTCGTCTTCTGTAATCAATCCCATCAAGAAATCCTGTTCAATATCTTCAACTTCTATATCAGCCTTATCCAGTATGGCTTCTTTTTCTACAGGCGTTTGGAAGTCGGTAACGCCAACACTCAGGCCTGCCCGCGTCGAATAACGGAATCCCAGCCGCTTTATTCCATCAAGCATTTGGGCGGTCAGGGCATTGCCTTCCAAGCGATAGCATTCATATACGATGTTGCCCAATTTCTTTTTATCAATGGTTTCATTGTAATAACCCAGGCTGTCGGGAATTATTTCATTAAAAATAACCCTGCCCACTGTCGTTTCATTTAAATAATAAGGTGATTTTATCGCTTGTCCGTTTTCCTCTGCTTGACTGATCATGGCCGGGGTCATTTTCATCCTGACCTTGATTTTTTCATGTAATTGGATATTTCCCAATTCATATGCCATCTGAGCTTCATTGGGACTGCTGAATGCTTTAGGATTTGTTCGCGCATCCCAATCAGCCTGACCGACATAGGTAAGATAATACACCCCGATAACAATATCCTGGGTAGGTGTTACTACGGGTTTTCCGTCTTTGGGATTTAAAATATTATTGCTGGCCAGCATCAGCAAACGGCATTCGGTTTGTGCTTCAGCGGACAGCGGCACATGTACGGCCATCTGGTCACCATCAAAGTCAGCGTTGTATGCTGTACATACCAACGGATGCAATTGCAGAGCGCGTCCTTCCACCAACACCGGCTCAAAGGCTTGAATACCAAGTCTGTGGAGAGTAGGAGCACGGTTCAACATGACTGGGTGCTCCTTGATAACATCATCCAATATGTCCCAAACTTCTTCCCTGCCTCTTTCCACCATTTTTTTAGCACTTTTAATATTGGTAGCGATACCGCGATCAACCAGTTTTTTCATAACAAATGGTTTAAATAATTCGAGGGCCATTTCTTTGGGCAATCCACACTGGTGCATGGCTAGTTTTGGGCCTACCACAATAACCGATCTTCCTGAGTAATCAACCCTTTTACCCAGCAGGTTCTGACGGAAACGGCCTTGTTTTCCCTTGAGCATGTCGCTCAGGGATTTCAAGGGACGGTTGCCCGGACCAGTCACTGGTCTGCCGCGACGACCATTATCTACCAGCGCGTCTACCGCTTCCTGCAGCATACGTTTTTCGTTACGCACAATGATGTCTGGTGCACCCAGATCCAGTAATCGTTTGAGACGATTATTGCGGTTGATGACCCGGCGGTACAAATCGTTTAAATCGGAAGTAGCAAAGCGTCCCCCGTCCAACTGTACCATCGGTCTTAATTCGGGAGGAATAACCGGCAAAACATCCAAAATCATCCATTCCGGATTATTATTTGATAAACGGAAGGATTCGGTTACTTCCAGCCGCTTGATCCCGCGTCCCTTTCTCTGCCCGGTACTGGTTGCGATTTCTTCTTTTAATTCCAAGGATAAAGCTTCCAGATCAACCTCCGCCAACAGTTCTTTGATGGCTTCGGCACCAATCGCGGCATAGAAGCTATCTCCATATCTTTCTCTGTTTTCCCGGTATTCACGTTCGTTGAGAAGTTGTTTCTTCAGCAGCGGTGTATCCCCGGGATCAATTACTATATAGTTAACAAAATAGATTACTTTTTCCAAAACCTTGGGCGACATATCCAGCAACAAACCCATACGGCTGGGAATACCCTTCAAATACCAGATGTGACATACAGGAGCAGCCAGCTCAATGTGCCCCATCCGTTCTCTTCTGACTTTGGAGGTGGTTACTTCCACCCCGCACCGGTCACAGACAATACCCCTATGACGAACCCTTTTGTATTTTCCGCAATGACATTCCCAGTCTTTTACCGGTCCAAATATTTTTTCACAGAACAAACCCTCTTTTTCCGGTCTCAGGGTACGATAATTGATGGTTTCGGGTTTTTTTACCTCACCGCTGCTCCAGGAACGAATTTGTTCAGGAGAAGCCAGGG
>DAOTHZ010000131.1:0-4037 GCA_035447945.1 Syntrophomonas sp. | reverse complement strand
CTGTCCTGCTTAATCAGGCGGCTCGGTAATTTTAATAGTTGTGCGGGATTGAAACAATGTGTAGTTACTGTGTAGATTGGTAGATAAAAACGTATATTATTAACCATTTCCAACACGCTTAAATTGAAATAAAAAACCCTGAAAAATCGCATTTTTACGATATTTACAAGGTTTTAAAATATTTTATTTGGCGGAGGCGTGTGAGAATCGAACTCACCCGCCGCAGGATCACTGCGGCGCAAACTGGATTTGAAGTCCAGGCGACCCACCAGGACCGATCCGCCTCCATGATTTGATTTTCGACATGCGCTGCTCGCTACCTGAGTATATTATCCTTTGTTAAAAATGTCAAACCGGTTGTTTTGCCGGATTGGCCAGATAAAAAGAGGCTGGCTTGGCGCGGCATCATGTTTTTAAAAGCACATGTCTGCGAGTCAAAGCCTGCCCCCTCCTCTTCAAGCTTTTCTTTATTCGGGATGGGTGATGATGACGGATTCCACTTCGTGGCCGCGGTCTTTTAAGGCTTCTACGACATCCTGACAGTCCAGTTCTTCGATTCTGATAACCATTTTGTACTTGCTTTTCTTTTTGTCATAGAAAACAACGGTATTTAAGATATTTTTCCCTTTTTCGGCAATCAGGCCGGTGATGCCGGCAATCGTTCCGGGACGGTCAGAGGTGTAAAAATCGATCCGGGTATGGGGTCGGTAGACACCCAGGATATCGATAAAGGCATCAAATAAATCGGTTTCGGTAATGATGCCGACCAGGTTTTCCTGGTCATCGATGACCGGCAGACCGCTGACTTTGTTTATGCGCATCAGCTTGGCAGCAGTCTCGATATAGTTTTCCGGCCCAATGGTGATAAGCTTTTGTTTTTTGGGCAGGACATCCTTGATCTTGGTTTTAGCCAGCAGGTAATTGAGTTCATGAATGCTCAGGGTAGTGGCCATTGAAGGAGTGGCCTGATTTAAATCGGAGATGGTGATGATGCCGATGACTTTGCTTTTGTCTACCACCGGCAGACGGCGGATGTTGTTTTCTTTCATGAGGGAAAATGCTTCGGTCACACTGGAATCCAATGATACCGTACGCGGATTTTCAGTCATACGATTCTTTACTTTCATGCTCTTGCCTCCCTGCTAATATTACTTGTGGTTTCTGCTTGCTAGCCTCCCAGATAGGCTTTCTTGACGTCTTCGCTCTTCATCAGTTGCTCGGCACTGCCTTGCAGTACGATTTCACCGGTTTCTATAACATATGCCTTATCGGCTACGGATAATGCCATGTTGGCGTTCTGTTCCACCAGCAGGATGGTCGTTCCTCGAGAGTTTATGTCTTTGATGATTTCAAAGATTTCTTTGACCAACAGCGGCGCCAATCCCATGGAGGGTTCATCCATCAGCAACAATTCTGGTTTGGCCATCAGTGCGCGGCCAATGGCCAGCATCTGCTGCTCGCCGCCGGAGAGGGTTCCGGCCATCTGTTTGCGTCTCTCCAATAAACGGGGGAAGCGGACAAAAACATTTTCCATGTCTTTGCCAATCTCTTTTTTGTCTTTGCGTAGATAGGCCCCCATTTCCAGGTTTTCCAGCACGGACATGGTGGGGAAAATCCGGCGGCCTTCCGGGACCTGCGATATTCCCAGACTGACGATCTTTTCCGGGGCAACTTTGGTAATTTCGCTTCCTTTGTAGGTTATCGTGCCGCTTTTGGGCCGTAAAATGCCGGAAATGGTTTTCAATGTGGTCGTTTTGCCGGCACCATTGGCGCCGATCAGGGTAACAATGGTTCCCTGCTCTACTTCCAGGGATAATTTTTTCAGGGCGTGAATCGCACCGTAATATACATCAATATCGTTGACTTTTAGCACTATTCTACCTCCTCTCCCAAATAGGCCTCGATAACTTTTTTATTGTTGCGAATCTCTTGGGGTACTCCTTCGGCAATGATGCTGCCGTAATCAAGCACATAGATCCGCTCACAGACGCCCATCACCAAGGACATATCGTGTTCGATGAGGAGAATCGTCAAATCAAAATCCTTTCTAATCCATGCAATCAATTCCATCAGTTCATTGGTCTCATAGGGATTCATGCCGGCAGCCGGCTCGTCCAGGATCAACAAGGTCGGTTTGGTGGCCAGCGCCCGGGCAATTTCCAGGCGGCGCTGTTCTCCGTAGGGGAGGTTCCTGGCCAGTTCATCGCGTTTATCCGCCAGTTTGAAGATTTCCAGATATTTCATGGCCTGTTGTTCGATTATTTCTTCGCCTTTAAAGAAACTGGGGGTTCTCATGATGGCGGTCAACAGTCCATAAGGGACATCCTTGTGGGCGGCTATCTTGACATTATCCAACACCGACAAGTCATTGAACAACCGGATGTTTTGAAAGGTCCGGGCAATGCCGCGAGCGCATATGGTATAGGGCGCAAGCCCCTGGATGTTTTTATCACTGAAGCGGATACTGCCTTTGTCGGGTTTATATACGCCGGTGATGAGATTAAAGACGGTGGTCTTGCCGGCCCCGTTGGGCCCGATCAATCCGACCAGTTCGCCTTTTTCCATGTGAAAGTTGAAGTTCAGCACTGCGCTCAGGCCGCCAAACGCTTTGTTGAGATTATTTATTTCCAAAAGACTCATTTTCGTCCACTCCAAATCTTGCCAAATGTCTGTCGGCTCAGTTCTTTATTGCCCATCAGTCCTTGCGGCCGGAAGATCATCACAATGATCAAAATAAGGGCGTAGAGAATCATTCTGATGGCTGGGAATGACTGCAGCGCAGCGGTCAAGGCGGTAATGAAAACGGCGGCAATCACTGCGCCGGTGGTGCTGCCCAGTCCGCCCAGCACAACCATGACCAGAATATCAAATGATTTCAGGAAGTTAAAGGTCTCGGGTTTGATAATATAAAAATAATGGGCGTACAAAGCACCGGCCAGACCGGCAAACATGGCGCCGATGACAAAGGCCAGGACTTTATAGCTGGTGGTGTTGACGCCCATCAACTCTGAAGCGATCTCATCTTCCCGAACGGAAATGATGGCCCGACCATAACTGGAATTGATCAGGTTGACAATCACCAGGATGGTCAGGACAGTGGCACCAAACAGCCAGGGCCAGGTGGTCATCTTGGTAATTCCCAGAATACCGGCTGGTCCGTTTACATAATCAATGTTCTGCAGGATAACGCGGATGATTTCTCCAAAAGCCAGGGTGGCAATCGCCAAATAGTCGCCCTTCAGGCGCAGGGTGGGCACCCCGATGATAAAGCCGGCCAGCGCGGAGACCAGACAGGCCCCGATCAGGCCTGCAATGAAGGGCTGTCCCATCATTTGTGTAAGAATGACACTGGAATAGGCTCCAACAGCCATAAAGCCGGCATGTCCCAGCGACAGCTGACCGGTAAACCCGTTGATCAGGTTAAGGCTGACTGCCAGAATGATGTTGATAAACATTGAATTCAGGTTAATCTGATAATACTGATTCAGCAGCCCGGTGGTGATCAGATATTGTACCAAGGTGAAGAAGGCGGCCAACAAAAGTACTTCCCCACAGAATTTGGCCCAGTTGTTTTTGTATTCCTGCATCTCAATCACCTACACTTTTTCCCCGGAATCTTTACCAAAGAGACCGGTCGGCTTGATCAAAAGGATCAGAATCAACACGCCAAAGGCGACTGCATCACGGTAGAGGCTGTTGCCGTAACCGCTGACCATGGTTTCCAATAATCCCATAATGAAACCTCCCGCCATGGCTCCGGGAATGATGCCTATGCCTCCCAGAACTGCCGCCACGAAAGCTTTCAGTCCGGGAATGATGCCCATCAAGGGATTTACTGTACTATAATAAACACCGTACATTACTCCTGCGGCGGCTGCCAAAGCAGAGCCAATGGCAAAGGTAATGGAAATGGTTTTGTCCACGCTAATGCCCATGAGAACAGCGGCTTCCTGATCCAGGGAAACTGCCCGCATGGCTTTTCCGGTTTTGGTCCATTTGATGATATATTGAAGAATCAGCATCAGCACAACGGCTGA
>DAOTHZ010000130.1:0-4103 GCA_035447945.1 Syntrophomonas sp. | reverse complement strand
GAATAAATATATTTTGAAACACCAGTAAAGAGTGTGAAACTTGCCAACGCGTTAGTCACGCCCCGCACGAGCGTGTAGATAGAAATGGGAATGTTATAATAACCGTTGAACAATTGGAGCAGTGCTCCGTTCAGAGGCTTAGGTAATATGAAGGAAATCTAATTTTAATATTGAAATCTAAAAATAGTATTATAGAAGTAATATTAACAACCCCCATGGAGGTTAAACATGAACCATTCCTCACCGATAAACCCGCTCGGTGCCATCGTTGATGTGGAGACGACCGGTTTTAGCCCGGATCGGGATGAGATCGTCGAGCTTTGCATCATTTTATTTTGTGTGAATCATCACGGTGTGGCGGAGATTGTGGACGCATACACTGGCCTGCGGGAGCCGGTCAACGGCATCAATGCGGCGGCGGCCCGGGTCAACGGGATTGGCTGGGCGGATGTCTGCGGGCGCGACCTGGACCATCAGCGGGTCAATGAGCTGATCCGCCGGGCGGAATTTTTCATTGCCCATAATGCTTCGTTTGACCGGGGTTTTGTGACGCGCTTGTATCCCCAGGCAGCCTACAAACACTGGTATTGCTCGATGTCAGGCATCAATTGGCGCGGCAAGGGGTACCCCAACCGCCGATTACAGGACTTGCTGACCTGGCACGGAATTCGTCCCGACCGTCAGCATCGCGCCGAAGACGACGTGCGGGCCACGCTGGCGCTGTTAAATCATTGCCAGAGCAGCGGCCGGACCTACTTGGCCGAACTGCTGGAGCGGCGAGCGATGGTGAAAAACTGGAAAAAATAACTTGGGGCCTGACCCCAAGTTATTTTCATATTATCTCCTGCCATTGCGTACACTATGTACATAATGTACAATGGGGGTGAGGATGGTGGGATTTATGCAAACTATACCGGCAACTGAATTACGAAAGAATTTTTCATCTGCTATCGATACAGTTGTTAGAGAAAAACCCGTGGCATTTAAAAGAAACCGGGATAATCTGATGTTGCTTTCCAATGCTCAGGTTTTGAGTTTATTGAGTGATTACAGCATCAAAGCTGTTTTTCAATCAGAAGAGGACGGCTCGATCACCGCGACCTTGGACGGTTTTGATCTGGTTATAAATGCTTCGGATCGGGAAGAGGCGATAACGAGACTGGCTGAGGAACTTGTTGAGTATGCAATGGAGTATTACGATCAGTTTCAATTATATTTTAATGCCATTAACCGCAAACAGCATTTTCCTTATGTCTTGAGAGTGCTGCTGGCGGAAGATCTTAATGAAGTGAAGGCCTTGATCCATGCCTAGCTGGAGAGACCTGAAGAGGTTTTGCGAAAGAGATGGGTGGGAGCTTTATAAAGTGACTGATCATTGGTATTACCGAAAATCCATGCCCGACGGCACGTTGAAACGTACCAAGATCTCCATGGGTAGCGGAGAAATCAAAGGACATCTATGGATAGAGATCCTCAAAAAACAGCTTCAGGTTTCAGAAGAATATTTTAATGGAAAAAAATAATGTTCAACACGTCAGGCGGTTAAGTAAATTGTCGATGGGTATTCCTTCGGCAGGTCGTTCCTGTTATAATCGATTTATAGATGTAAAGATAGGAGTTGGAAGGATGCGCTAGTTTTCCTGCTGATGAACTAAGATACAGGGGGCAACAAGATTGGCATTGACGATGCCGGTTTGGTTGTGCTCGGGCGGGAAAGTTGCTGCACCGGAAAACTCATGGGTTACTGTATTTTGTCGTGAACACGCTGTATATGTTGCGCTGCCATGAGATGCTGGGGACTGCTTTCCTGCATCTCATAATTATTTTCTGCAGGAGGAACAGCGCCATGTCACTGATCAATGTCAACCATCTCACCTTTGGTTATGATGGGGGAATCGAAAATATCTTTGAAAATGTCAGTTTCCAGATCGATACCGATTGGAAGCTGGGTTTTACCGGCCGCAACGGCCGCGGGAAAACCACTTTTCTGAATTTACTGCGAGGGAAGTTCGAGTACCGCGGCAGCATCTCGGCCAGCGTGTCGTTTGAATATTTTCCGTACGAAGTGCAGGATGAGGGGATGGATACCGCTACCGTCATTCGCTCGATGAACGATGAATATGAGGATTGGCAGCTGCTCAGGGAACTGAATCTGCTGGAAGTCGCCCACGATGTCCTGGACCGTCCGTTTGCTACGCTGTCCAACGGGGAACGAACCAAGGTGCTGCTGGCGGCCTTGTTTCTAAAGGGAAACCGTTTCCTGCTGATCGATGAACCGACCAATCATCTGGATATGAACGGCCGTCAGATGGTCAGCCAGTATCTGCGCGGCAAGCAGGGATTCATCCTGGTCTCCCACGATCGGGCCTTTTTAGATGGCTGTGTGGATCACATTTTATCCATCAACCGGACTGATATTGAGATTCAAAAGGGAAATTTCTCTTCCTGGTGGCACAACAAGCAGCTCCAGGACAACTTGGAAATGGCCCGTAATGATACCTTGAAAAAGGACATCAAAAGGCTGGAAGAATCAGCCCGGCGCGCTGCGGATTGGTCGGAGCGGGTGGAAAAGTCCAAAAAAGGGCAGCGAGTCTCTGGCATCAAGCCTGACAAAGGCTACATCGGTCACAAATCCGCCAAAATGATGAAACGTTCCCAGGCCATCAAAAGCCGCCGCCAGGAGGCTGCCGAGGAAAAAACCGGACTGCTGAAGAACATTGAAATCAGCGATTCTTTAAAGATCCGGCCGCTGCAGTACTTTACCGATACCTTGGTTACGCTGGAAGAGATCAGTATCATCTATGGGGAACGCCCCATATGTGAAGGGATCAGTTTCCGTATTCAGTCCGGTGAGCGGGTCGCCTTGTGCGGCAAAAACGGCTCTGGCAAATCAAGCCTGGCTCGGCTGATCCTGGGCGAAGACATCCCTTATCAGGGCATCATCCGCCGGGGGAGCAGACTAAAGATTTCCTATGTCAGCCAATCCACGGCGCATCTGAGCGGCAACCTGACCGATTATGCCAGGGAATACAGCATCGACCAGACGCTTTTGAGAACAATTCTACGCAAGCTGGACTTTTCCAGGACGATGTTTGACATGAACATGGAGGACTACAGCGACGGACAGAAGAAAAAGGTCATGATCGCCCGCAGTCTGTGCGAATCCGCCCATTTGTACATCTGGGATGAGCCGCTCAATTATATTGACGTCATCTCCCGTATGCAAATCGAGGATTTGCTCCGCTGCCATCGACCGACCCTTTTGTTTATCGAACACGACCGAGCCTTTTGCGACAACATCGCCACCCAACAAATTAACACGTCAGGCGGTTAAGTAAATTGTCGAACCCAGAGGCTGTCCTTGATATTGTTAACAAAGGCAGGAATTCATCTGCTGCTGGAGAAATATGTGAGTAAGAAGTTGTAAAACCGAAAGGAGACAGCAACCATGCCTGCTGGGAAAATCATTATCACGCCACAATTTCGCGGTCCGGACAACTCCGGTAATGGCGGCTATACCTGCGGAAGATTGGCCAGCTATATAAACGGTCCGGCTGAAGTTACCCTGAAGCTGCCTCCCCCATTGAATCAAGCCTTGGATGTAGTGCAGGACCCTAACGGAGGAGCCGCCCTCATGAAGGGGGAACAAACCATCGCAACAGCCGTGCCTGCCTCCATTCATCTTACGATTCCTGATCCTCCATCCTATGAAACTGCCTTACAGGCGGCTGGCCAACATTCCATGATGGAGGTCCATACCTATCCCGGTTGTTTTGTCTGCGGACCAGCGCGAAAAAAAGCCGACGGACTATGTATATTTGCCGGAAGGGTAGAAAACCAGGATTATGTGGCGGCGCCCTGGATCCCGGAGCAATGCTTTGCGGATGAATCTGGAGTGATTCGGGATGAGATCGTCTGGGCAGCTTTGGATTGTCCTGGAGCATGGGCGATCCTGGCCAGGAAATTAAGACCAATCCTGTTGGGACGTATGGCAGTAGAAATCATGAAACCGGTAAAAGCCGGCCAGGTATTGGTTGTAACGGGTTGGCAGATTGCCGAAGAAGGCCGCAAAATAGAGACAGGAACAGCCCTCTTCGATGAAA
>DAOTHZ010000129.1:0-4110 GCA_035447945.1 Syntrophomonas sp. | reverse complement strand
GAAACAAGAACAAGTTTCAATGTTTGCCTAGCAAGGAGGTGGAAAAGTGCAACATGCCCGCTTGGAAGGAGTGAAAGTCGGAGTTGTTTTGACGGGTTCCCATTGTACAATCGCTGATACCCTGCCGCAAATCCAATATTTAAAAACGGAGGGGGCAGATATTTACCCCATCCTGTCTTATTCTGTGAACGAAACTGACAACCGTTTTTATCGGGTGGATGATTTAAAAGCAGCCCTTAAACAAATATCTTCCCGTCCTTTGATCAATACTATAATCGGTGCAGAACCGATCGGCCCGCAAAAAATGCTGGATATTGCAGTAGTCTTGCCTGCAACCGGTAATACCATTGCCAAACTGGCCAACGGGATCGTTGATACCCCTGCCTTGATGGCGATCAAAGCTCATTTGCGCAATCAGCGTCCGGTAGTGATTGCTGTCTCCAGCAATGATGCGCTGGGGATCAATGCGAGGAATATAGGACTTTTGCTCAACATGAAAATGATCTATTTTGTGCCCTTTCGGCAGGATGATCCGCTCAACAAGCCCAATTCAGTTGTAGCCAGACTCGACTTGCTGTTGGATACGACCGTATGTGCCCTGCAAGGTAGACAAATCCAGCCAATCATGCTGGGGCCGGCCTAATCAATAGTAGTAATTTGAAATGATTGTGGTAGAATACAATAGGTAATAAATCAGTATATGCAGCAGAACGGGAGGTATACAAGTGAGTGCAGGGGTAAGATTGGCCGTCGTTGGCGCGACCGGAGCCGTGGGGCAGGAAATGCTGAAGGTGCTGGCAGAACGGGATTTTCCCATTAAGGAATTGATCTGTCTGGCAGATCCGCGGGAAGCAGGCAGTAAAATGGAATTCCGCGGAGAAACCTATACTGTACAGGCAGCCGGGGCGGAAGCATTTCAACAATCTGATATGGCTTTGTTTGCAGTCGGAACGGAAATAAGCAAATCACTGGCCGGGATGGCCGTTGAAAATAATTGCGTGGTCATTGACAACAGCTATGCTTTCAGAATGGATGAGACGGTGCCGCTGGTTGTGCCGGAGGTCAATCCGGACGATGTGGAATGGCATCGCGGGATCATTGCCAATCCCAACTGTTCCACTATCATCATGGTGGTGGCGATCAATCCAATCTTTAAAGAAGCCGGCCTGAAACGGGTTGTTGTCTCTACTTACCAGGCTGTTTCCGGAGCCGGAATTGCCGGGTTGCATGAGCTGGAAGAGGCCAGTCGCTGTTATTTGCAGGGGCAACCGTTTGCGCCGCAAGTGTTTCAGAATCCCATAGCGTTTAATTTAATTCCGCACATCGATGTTTTTGTGGAACAGGGATACACCCGGGAAGAAATGAAGATGGTCTATGAGACCCGCAAAATCATGCACGCCCCGGAATTGCAAATTGCTGCTACAACAGTAAGAGTGCCGGTTTTCCGCAGTCATTCGGAATCTATCAATCTGGAAACAGAAAGGCCCATCACCCCGGAGGCGGCGCGCAAGATTCTGGCCGCTGCTCCTGGGATCATTGTCCAGGACGATCCTTACAACAACGACTATCCCATGCCCTTGTCCAGTTCCAATACCGATGAGGTGTATGTGGGCAGAATTAGAAAAGACATCAGTGTTAACAATGGACTGGTCTTGTGGGTGGCAGCTGACCAGATCAGAAAAGGAGCTGCCACCAACGCAATCCAAATCGCTGAAATCCTGATAAAGAAAAACCAATTTTAGGACGGTGTGAAGCTTGAGGATCATTGTTCAAAAGTTCGGAGGAACATCCCTGGCAACCCCGGATTTACGCGCCCGGGTCTGTGACATTGTGGCAGCTACACGCAACGAAGGCATCAGCGTAGTGGTGGTAGTGTCGGCCATGGGCAGAAAAAATGATGCCTATGCTACCGATACCTTTATTCAACTGTTGAAAGAGGCCAATCCATGTCCGCCGTCGCGGGAAATGGATATCTTGCTGTCCTGCGGGGAAATAATTTCCGGCGTACTGCTGACCAGTCAGTTTTGTGCCCGAACCATCCCGGCAGTATTTCTCAACGGCGAACAAGCCGGGATTGTCACGGACGGCAATTATGGGAATGCCCACATCCTATATGTCGATCCCCAGCGGATTATGAAACAGCTGGAAGATGGCAAGGTGGTTGTAGTGGCAGGGTTTCAGGGCGCAGGAGAGAACGGTGAATTAACGACGCTGGGCAGAGGCGGCAGCGATACAACGGCCAGTGCCCTGGGCGTAGCTCTGAATGCGGAGTGCATTGATATCTTCACTGACGTTGAAGGAGTCATGACCGCCGATCCCCGAATCGTAAAAGATGCCCGTTTACTGGATGCCATTACCTATAATGAAATTTGTCAGTTGGCCCGCGAAGGAGCCAAGGTTGTGCATCCAAGAGCCATTGAGATCGCCATGCAAAAAAACATACCGCTGCGGGTAAGATGTACCTTCAACGATTCTATGGGCACCATGGTCGCCAATCAAATGCCCGGCACCGACAATCGTATCCACATTATTGCCGATCGCATGATCACCGGCATCACTTATACTTCCAACATTGCCCAGATCATGATCAACACCTTTAATCTGCAAGAGGCCCGGGGAATTGAGCTGAAAGTTTTTAAGTCACTCGCCTTGGCGGATATCAGCGTAGATTTTATTACGGTCCATCCGGAAAGCATCCGCTTCACGGTCGGTATTGATCAGGCAGAAAAAGCCCAGGAGGTTCTCAGCAACCTGGACATCATTTCGCAAATCGAACGCGATTGTGCCAAAGTAGCCATCGTTGGAGCAGCCATGACCGGGATCCCTGGGGTTATGTCCAAAGTCGTTGAAGCGCTGACAGAAAATGAGATCACCATTTTACAGTCCGGTGATTCCTATACCAATATCTGGTGTCTGGTCAAACGGGAACATATGGAAAAGGCTGTACAGGCTTTACATGACAAGTTTGAACTGGGGTGTAAATAAGAGCAAGGCGGTGAACCGAATGGCAAAAATGAAACTGATTACCGCAATGGTCACACCTTATAATGAAAAACTGGAAGTCGACTATGAAAAAGCTGCTGAATTGGCGCGCTATTTGATTGCCCACGGCAGTGATGGTCTGGTTGTCAGCGGAACCACAGGGGAGTCTCCGGTATTGAGCCGGGACGAGAAAGTTACCTTGTTTGCTGTGGTGAAAAATGCAGTCGGTTCCAATGTACAGGTGTGGGCTGGAACCGGGTCCTACAACACCCGCGAATCAATGGAATTAAGCCAGGCAGCCGAAATAGCAGGAGCAGACGGCTTGCTGCTGGTCAATCCCTATTACAGCAAACCGACCCAGGAGGGCATGTTCCAACATTTTAGAGCCATTGCCGACAGCGTTTCCCTGCCGGTCATGCTGTATAATATTCCGGGACGTACCGGGGTGGAATTATTGCCCGATACGATTGCCCGCCTGGCAGAAACCAACAACATTGTGGCGATCAAGGAAGCCAGCCGCAATCTGGATCAGGTTTCCCAAATCAAGGTCATGGTAGGGGAGCGTTTGGCTATTTTTTCCGGCGATGATTCCATGACATTGCCTATGCTGGCAATCGGCGGCAGCGGAGTGGTGAGCATTGCCTCCCATATCGCCGGCAATGAAATCAAACAGATGCTGACTGCTTTCGAACAGGGAAACAGCACACAGGCGATGCAAATGCATCAGTATCTTTTTCCCCTGTTTAAAGGCTTGTTTATAACGACCAATCCCATACCGGTCAAGGAAGCCCTTAATCTGCTGGGCTTTAAAGTAGGCGGTTTTCGGTTGCCGTTGTGCGCTGCCGGCCAGCAGGAACTGGATGCCATCCGTCAGTTGTTAAGCCATTACCGGTTGCTTTAAACGATAGCCGCCAAAATTTACCTGATGACGGTGGGCACGGGGGTGCCCATTATTTTTTTGCATTCGTCAAAAAACAACTATTTATTAAGTTGTATCAAGATTATTGATAAGCTATAATAAGTCATGCATTTGTGAGCGGATAATAAATGTATTGGAAAAACAAATTGAATAACAGGAGGTGTTTGAGTGTCAGACGACGCACGAATCCAGATCATTCCCCTGGGCGG
>DAOTHZ010000128.1:0-4124 GCA_035447945.1 Syntrophomonas sp. | reverse complement strand
GCTTCTGGGCGTACCCGATGCATCCTCCTACGACAATCATGGCCAGATAGGAATTATTGCGCTCCCAGATATGCGACAGCGGCAATAGGGAAAACGCCACATCATTGTAACTGGCACTGTAACCACCCAGGGTCATGTGTTTCAGGCTTCTGCTCAGGGCGCCGACCAGATCCTGCTGGCTCAATAGGCTGCCCTTCAGGTCTCCGGTGGTCCCGGAAGTATAGATGATACTGGAGGGATCATCGCCGGTGAGGGCTTCCCAGGTGCGTTTGTAAATTCCCCAATCTTTGGCCAGCAGCTGTTTGCCCAGTTCACGCAGCCGATCGATACTTATAATGCGTTCATCGCTGCTGACATAGCCGGATTCCAAAACAATCACCTTTTCCATGGTCGGAACCTGCTCCCAGACGGAAATGACTTTTTCAGCAATACTGGCATTACCGGCAAACAAGTAACGGGCTTCCGAATGGTTGATAATAAAGGCGGTTTCCGTTGCGGACAGACTGGGATAGACGGTAACGGTCACACCACCCGCGGTTTGTATGGCAAAATCCGCCCAACCCCAGGGAGCGCTGGTATGAGCCATCAGACAAACCCGGTCGGCCTTGTTGAGGCCCAGTTCCATGAGGCCGCAGCCCATCTTCTCAACGATTTCGGCAAAGCCGTTGTAGTCCAGGATCATGTAATCTTCGCCTACCCGGTACTTTAAAGCCGGACGTTCGCCGAAATTTTCAACCGTGTTGTAGAACAATCTGGGAATCGTGTGTACCTGTTCCTGAAAACGTTCAAACATAGCCAATCCTTGATCCATTCAATAATCCCCCCAAGTTTTAAAGTTAAGTAACAACGGTTGCGCTGCCTCCTCCTTTCTCCTGGTATATTTATGACGTTTCATAATAAATATTATATCGTATATATGCCTAATGACAGCATTATTTACTGATAATTTGCGGAAAGTATGAAGAATCGTGAAGGACATGAGGTAAATTCTCAATTTTTCCTTTCCAAGCGGTTTGCCTCCCGGAATATGTCTGAATGATCCCTTCTGTACCGTATATTGCGGGAATATTTCGTTTGTATATTTTTTCCATTTGGTTATAATTCATATTATACTTGACTTGCAGGAGGAACAATGGCAGTAAAATTTAGTATCCCCGGCTTGCTGACAACACTGGTGCTGGGCCTGATAATCCTGGCCCAGCCGTATGGGGCGGAACTTGTCCCTGCAGGTGCAGAAGACAGCCGCAGCAAGCTGGAGAAACAGGTATTTAGCGAAACAATTGAAGATTTTGAGTTCTACACCGCGTTGATCAGCGATGTGCAGTACCGCCGTGATTGTGTGTATCCGGTGGCAGTAAAGGCAGCTGATCAGAAGGAAGCGGCAGAATGGCTACGGCAAGGTTTCTGCGATGAGCTGGCGCATTCCCTAGCCTGCTTTTATTTGGCTTGGGATGAAGCGCTGCAGCGGCTGGTGGTAATTCCGGCGGATGGTATCCCGGTTTTGACCAGACAGGATTGGCCCCAAACCGTTATTACATTTCGCAACGAGCATCAGGCCATACTGGAATGTCTGTACGACAATTGTTACGCACCGGGGGATCGTTATTGTTATCAAATCGAGGTGGAAAAATACGAAGAGCGTTGGAAGATTGCCTCACTCACCCTGCATCAGATTCAACCGGGGCAAGAATTTTAAGGCCTCAGCAAGGGTTTGTTGCTGTGCTCAATCATTCATGTCAATGCCCGGCCCGATTAGTTTACCGGGAAAAAGGTGGGGTTTTTCATCAAGGCCGGAGGTTTTTAAACAAGGCCACCAGCAAACCAAAAATCAGCGGCAGCACGACAAAAAAGAAGAACAAAATTTTTAAATAACCACGATTACGCAGCAAAAAACCCTCTTCAATCGGTTCAGCAGCAATGTTAGGCAAAGCCCACTCCGCATCCTGAACTCTCTCCTGGTAATTGATTTCATTTTCTTCGAATACCGGCAAGTTTTCTAAAATATCCTGTGCTTCCGCCAGGCGCCTGGCCGGCACATAAATATCATAACCGGTCAGGGAAGTGCCCATGATAACATCCGTATAGGCACCCGATCCCTGGCTTTTTTTCATAACCAGAATGCCGTCCTGGGCCAGGATTGATGTGATCAGCTCCAGTTCATAGTGGGTACCGACATTGCGCAAGAATTGCCAATCGTCACTGGGTCTGCTCCTTCTGGCCACACGATCACCTCTTTATAGATTTTATCTCTCTTTATATATATACTACCATGCTTAATTTATTTTACGACCACATTTGATAATTTATCCCGCCCGATAAAAAATTGTTTAATAAAAATTTCTCATTAAAAATTCAGTCGGACACCGTTTTTTTTCAGCCAGTCCTGACGTGCCCGGTAATCCGGCAGCACGGCTGACACCTGGTTCCAGAAATTTTTGGAATGATTGGGATGGAGCAGATGGCACAGTTCGTGAACAACAACATAATCCACCACTTCTGCCGGCGCCATCATCAACCGCCAGTTGAAATTCAGGCTGCCCCGGTTGCTGCAGCTGCCCCATCGGGTCTTCTGGTTGCGAATCGTGACCCGGACAGGGGCGACCGGCAACAGGGACTGAAAATGATGAATCCGGGTGTTGATATATTCGGTCGCACTCCTGCGGTACCAAGCTTCCATAGCGCCTCGGACAATATCTTCATCGGCCACCGGCGTCATGACCTCAAATTTGTCTTCTTCCAATGTTACGGTAATTCTTTGCGCCGCTGGCTTTACCTTTACCTGCAACGGATAATCGCGGCCTAAAAATGGAAACGTTTCCCCCTCCGTGAAATGCCTGCTTACTGCACCTGCATTGGCTGAACGGATCTCAGCCAGGTTGCGGCAGAGCCAGGCCGCCTTGCTCTCAACCATTTTGCCAACCGCCTGGTCACTGGTACCTTGCGGGGCATAAACCTTGACATTGCCTTCCGGGTCAATTTTAATAGCCATTGTCCGGCGCCGGCTGTAAACAATTTCGTACTCAATCAGATCAAGACTGTGAGGAAGCGCCAGTTTTCTTTTCATGTAATCGTGTTCTCCTTAAAAATCCTGATCAGGCAGCTTGCCCTGTTGTAAATACATGATCGCATGATGAAAAACCTTCAGCACGTTGACCACTGCCGTTCCCCAGCCTTCTGCGCCGAAGAACTGGTTTTTCCAAACGTTGGCTGCCAGGGAAAGATATTTGTAATTCCCCGTTTCATGATACATCGTATAGTGAATAATGCCAGCATGCAGGACCTCCAGAATATGTTCCAGGGTTTTTTCCAGGGACTGGGGAGATACTTGCTGATGAAAAGGATTACCGACATCATAATAAAGCGAAAAGGGTCCCAGCTTATGCGGCAAGCTAAAATTAAGCCAGGGTTGGTAATAATAGCTGCCCGAACAATCTGGCAATTCAGACTGCAACGCATAAATTCGAATCAACTGATGGGAGATACGGCGTAAATAGCCGACCATGTCTTCACTGCTGAAGTCTTCCGCCAGATTGATCAGTTCCCTGACATGCTCGGCAAAAGCCGCCAAAGGTTTTACCACCTGCAAACTGCCGTTAATTTCCTCAAACAGATCGGGGTAGCTGCTGTTGGAGCGATAGTTGGACAGGTCGACTCCGTTTTCCAACAGGCCAATGACATGTTCTGCCTCATGAAGCTGATACTCCGGCACATAAATATCAGAATAAGGCATGGCATCGCCCAACTCCCCCTCGCTCCACTCCGAGCGCCAATGAATGTGCGGGATATATTGCCGCAATATCGGTATCATTTGTCTGGCTTTTTCATTGGTAAACCTGCCAGCGCTCACGTAATCCATATTCTTCCCCTTTGTCTTGATGGTAATCACTATTATTTATTTCTAGTTATTTCGTTGATTTCCTGCAACCATGCCCCCGCCTTCTGCAAATTCAGTATACAAATATTTCAACGTCCAATCTTTTTGGTTGGGAATATCTTGCTGGTTACTTTGTCCTGCCTGCACCTGACCACAAAAAAAGGATTTCCGCGTCACGGAAATCCTTGTGCTCAGATGGTGGGCGATGACGGGCTCGAACCGCCGACATCCTGCTTGTAAGGCAGGCGCT
>DAOTHZ010000127.1:0-4145 GCA_035447945.1 Syntrophomonas sp. | reverse complement strand
TGGCGAAGCCAAAAAGAAAAAAACTGAATAGTAGTGCTCACTGCCGAATATGCTTTAAAAGCAAAACAAAGGCGGTGGGTATTATTTTTTTAAGAAGGGTTTATATGTAGTCAAATTGGACGGCAGAGCCCTTTTTTTGCTGACCTTTTTTATCAGTCTTAGTCTGCTCGGCAGTTGGCTCGATAAAATCGAACGTCACTGCCACGGCACCAAAGCAGGCGTTCGTATTGAGGAGATTGAGGCCGGCCGCCTGCTGCCTGCAGAAGCGTACGAAATTGTTGCCGAACTGGCCGTACGCTGTCAGAAGCTGCCCGTCGAACCCACGCTAGATAAAGACAGCGGCGCGATCATCGACGGACGCCCGGGGATTATTGTCGACATCGATCAAACGGTTGCCAATGCCCTTTCCGCCGCGCCCGCGACCACCATAAAACTGGTGGTGAGGCCGTTGCTGCCCCGTTACAGCAAAAGTAGTTTGGAGCAGGCCCGCTACTGCATCGGCCGCTATCAGACCGGTTTCAGCGGTACCCAGGCCCGCTATAAAAATATCCGCATGGCCTGCCGCAGCGTCAACCATACCATTGTCTGGTCCGGACAGGAGTTTTCCTTTAACGATGTGACCGGACCGCGCACCCCTGAACGAGGGTATCTGCCCGCCCCCATTATTTTGGACGGTGATTTTGATATCGGTCATGGGGGAGGTGTCTGCCAGGTATCCAGTACCTTGTACAACGCCGCCCGGCAAGCCCGTTTGCACATCACCGAGCGGCACGCGCACAGCAAACCGGTTCATTACGTACCCTCCGGGCAGGATGCCGCGGTCAGTTTTGGCGATCAGGATTTGCGCTTTGTCAACCCGCACCCCGGCCCCGTTATCGTCAAGATGCACCTGGGACAGGGAACGGTCAGCGCAGAAATATGGGGAGGAGAGTATCCATGAAAATTTATTATGTTCCCAAAAAAAATATGATCATCGTTGCTGCTGCCTTGCTGCTGGCCCTGGCCATGCTGGGCTGGGGGATGATCGACCGGCAGCCGGCGATGACCACTTCCGAAGTCAATGAACCGATATTTCAAGGCAACAGCGGAGCCAAGGCCGTTGCCCTGACCGTCAATGTTGATTGGGGAGAAGAATACATCCCCGCCATGCTCAAACAATTCAAAGCAGCCGATGCCAAGGTTACCTTTTTTGTCACCGGACGCTGGGCGGAGAAGAATCCAGCGCTGCTCAAGCAAATGGCCCAGGCCGGTCACAGCATTCAGAACCATGGTTACCGCCATCTGCATTTTAATAGTTTGTCCCCGGATCAGGGCAGCGCCGAGATCAAAAAAGCCGAAGAAGTCATCCGCGGCATCACCGGGACCAAAACCCGCTATTTTGCTTCGCCTTATGGAGAATTTAATGCCAATGTGGTCGCCGCAGCCCATAACATCGATTATAAACTCATCATGTGGAGCGTTGATACAGTTGACTGGAAACGTCCTTTGCCCGAGACCATAGTCAGCCGGGTGATGAAAAAAGCACACAATGATGCCATCATTCTCATGCATCCCACGGAACCAACGCTCAAAGCCCTGCCGGAAATGCTCCGGCAATTGCAGGCGGAAAAATACCAACTGCTGCCCATTGACCAGGTCGTGTTGGATGCGCCGTCCAAGCCGGAACAAGGTGGGAAAGCCAATGAAAAAAAATAAGTTTGCGATTCGCGTCCAGGTATTGGGGCTGGCACTTGTCCTGACGCTGCTGTCAGGGTTCTTGTTTACTGCCCCAGCCCTGGCCGCACCAACCATCCATTCCAAGTATTACTGTCTGGTGGACGGTGACACCTGTCAGCCCATCGTCAGCAAAAATGCGGATCATCCCCGCCCCATTGCCAGCACCACCAAAATCATGACCGCAATCCTGGCTGTGGAGTACGCTGCCATGGACGAGATCGCCACGGTCAGCCCTTATGCAGATCATACCGCCGAGTATACCATCGGCCTGCGCGCCGGGCAACAGCTGCCGCTGGGAGAATTGATGAAAGCCACCCTGATCAAATCCTCCAACGATGCGGCAGTTGTTTTGGCCGAACACATCGCCGGTGATGAAGCCCTGTTTGCCCATATGATGTCGCTGAAAGCCTTTGCCATTGGCGCCATGCACACCCATTTTGTCAATGCCTCCGGGCTGCCGGCCGATGACGCCTTCAGCACCGCCTATGACCTGGC
This sequence comes from Syntrophomonas sp., assembly GCA_035447945.1. Lineage (GTDB taxonomy): Bacteria > Bacillota > Syntrophomonadia > Syntrophomonadales > Syntrophomonadaceae > Syntrophomonas_B. The sequence continues at coordinate 1,934 of DAOTHZ010000127.1, read as the reverse complement.
CGTCATGGGTCGTTATGCCCTTTCCAAGCCTTTGGTGGCCCGCCTGGTAGCCATGCCCCAGGCCGAATTCAAACATCCCGCCTACCGTGAACCCCTGACCATCCGCAATACCAATGGTCTTATCACCAGCTATTCGGGAATCACTGGTATCAAAACCGGCACCGCCAATGAATCAGGCAAATGCCTCGTCGCCTCCGCCACCCGCCAGAAGCGAAATCTCATTGCGGTAGTGCTCAAATCCGGCGATCGAACCGGCGATTGCGCCCGCCTGCTCAATTATGGCTTCAATCAAAGCCGGAGCATCAAAGTGATAGATTCCCATGAAGTATTTAAAAATGCTAAAATAAACAAAGCTGTCCAACCCTATGTCGAGATCGTGCCGTCCGCCGACCTGTGGCTGTGGGTGGGAGAAAGTCCGCCCGACATTCAAAAAAGAGTACGCATGAATTATCTGCTCGAGGCCCCGCTGCCCAGGGCCTATAAGGTGGGGGAAATGGACATTTATACAGAAGGGCAGTATGTGGAAACCATTGAACTGCGAACCCGGGAAAATGTTTCACGTGAAACATTTTGGGGCCAAAAAATATTACAGGACCTCTGGCAAAAGTTAAAAAATCAGGAATAAGCGGTCCCCGGAAGAATGAAACTAAACAAGATGGAATACAGGAGGAAACAAACATGATAAACAGCTGGAAATTCAGCAGCGGCGCCAAACTGGTGGTGGAAGAAATACCGTATCTCAAATCAGCGGCCGTAGGTGTATACATTAAAGTCGGATCGCGCAACGAAACCCCGGAGATTGCCGGGGCCAGCCATTTTATTGAACATATGCTGTTCAAAGGCACCAGCAAGCACAGTGCCCGTCAAATCGCCGAAGCATTTGAAGGCATGGGCGGACAGCTCAACGCCTTTACTTCCAAGGAATACACCGGCCTGTATGCCCGCACCCTGGATGAGGACATATTTCAGGCCATGGAAATTATCTTCGATATGATTTTCGATTCCAAATTTGCCAAAAAAGATTTCAATACCGAACGCGGCGTGATTATTGAGGAAATCAACATGTATGAAGACGCACCCGATGATCTCATTCACGATGTTTTCGCCCAGAAATTTTTCGCCGGTCACCCACTGGGCTTTCCCATTTTGGGAACCCTGGAAACCATCCATAATATGGAGCGCGATACGCTGCGCGACTATTATCATACCCATTATCAACCCGACAACATCATATTTTCCGTGGCCGGCAACGTTGAGGCCAACAAGATTCGAGATTTTATCGAGAAAAAATGCGAGGGGCATTCCAACCACCCCTTGCCGGAACGGATAGAAAGCCCCCATCCCGGCAGCCGGTTTATTGAAATGGTGTCCAAAGAAGTCGAGCAGGTGCAAATCTGCCTGGGCGTTCCCGGCATCTCCTATCACAGCGAAGAACGCTATACCCAGAACGTGCTCAACAGCATCCTCGGCGGCGGCATGAGTTCACGGCTGTTCCAAAGCCTGCGCGAAGAACGCGGGCTGGCCTACTCCGTTTACAGTTATCCGTCCAGTTACCGGGACAGCGGCCTCTACACCATTTACATCGGTACCAGCCCAGGCAAAGTACCTGAATTTTTCGCAGCACTTAACGAACAATTGCAAGATCTGCTCAGCAACGGCGTCAGCGCCGAAGAGATCGAACGCACTCAAAAGCTCATGAAATCCAGTATTTATTTGAGCATGGAAAGCGTCATGAACCGCATGAGCCGTCTGGCCAAATCCATGCTCATGTACGATGACATCCAGCCAGCTGAAGAAGTCATCGAAAAAATCTATGCCGTAACCCCGGAAATGGTCAACCACTACGCCGCCCGCAAGCTTGCCCCGGAAACCTTCTCCCTCGGCGCCATCGGCAACCAGGAAGCCCTGCCCGCCGTGGAAAAAGAGTTCCAAAA
>DAOTHZ010000126.1:0-4163 GCA_035447945.1 Syntrophomonas sp. | reverse complement strand
CCATAGTTGATGGTATTGGTCAGCAGTTCCTCCAGCGCCAGGTTAACCTGAAATACAGTTTTGGGCAGCAACCCGAGTTCTTCTCCAAAAGCCTCAACCGCTTCGGCCAGCAGCTGGATTTCGGCCAGATTGTTCTTGATGCGGTACTCCATTTGCCTGTCCCCCAAACTCACCATCATTAAAATTATTATTTTATTTTGACACGCAAGTGAATAATCCTTTAAATATTTTGTATTTTTTGAAGGAAATAATATCGACGCTGTCAAATGTGTTAGCATCTCTGAAAAATACTTGCTTTGAGGGAGGATTTCTGTTTGGGTAAATATGACGAGTGTCTCAGCCTGACCATTCCCAACCATATGCGTTATCTGCCGCTTATTCTCGATAGCACGGGAGCTTATGCCCGGATGTTGGGGTTGGATGACAAGCAGATCCGTGATGTCACCTTGGGCGTGGAAGAAGCGGTAGTCAATGTCCTGGAACATGCTTTTGATGAAGGCGAACAAGCCAGCTTCGAATTGGTTTTTCAGCAAGTACCGTTGGGCATGCAAATCCTGATCCGCGATCAGGGAATGCCTTTTGACCCTCAGGAACTGGCCAAAATGGCTGACGCGGCTTTTTTTGGCGAGGATACCCGCGGGTTGGGATTGTATCTGATGTACCGTTTCATGGATGAAGTCTCCTTTGTCAACCTGGGCAAGAACGGCAAGGAAACCCGCCTGTTGAAATACTTGGGCAGAATCCCGGAAGCGTTCGTTGCTTCTCCCTCTGAAGCCGAACACCCACAGGAAAATATCCCGTCTTATCAGATTCGCCGCATGCTCCCCCATGAAGCGGTGGAAGTTTCGAAGTGTGCCTATATGTCCTACGGCTATTCCTATGCCAATGAACATGTATACTATCCGGAACGTTTGCGCCAACTGAATGAAGAAGGCAAAATGGTGTCCTTTGTTGCCGTCACTGACAACGGAGAGATTATCGGCCATGTGGCCCTGATCTTTGATGACAGCGACCCGTTGGTGCCAGTCTCCGACGACGCGTTTGTCAAGCCCCAGTACCGGGGGGCCGGCTGTTTGAACGATTTGGGAAGGGCGCTGGTGCAATGGGCTACCGATCACGCTATTCTGGGCAGTTATGCCCTGGCGGTGACCAGTCACCCCTACTCCCAAAAGGTCGCTTCAAGATGGGGATACCATGATACCGCCATCTATATTTCAATCGATACGCCGTTTGATTTCAAAGCGATCAAAGAAGAAGCCGGTCAGCGTGAAAGCGAAACGCTTTTGTTCCGCTATTTCCGTCCATCCCGGAATGTGAACATTTATGCGCCTGCCCGGCATGCCGGGATGATTACTCAAATCTACCAGCATCAAGGGGTAAATACCACTGTCTTGTCCCCTGCCCCTGATCTGCAACTGCCTGCCGAGGAAGCTGTTATCGAAGTTAAATATGATCCCAGTATCATTGCCTATATAAAAGTGAAACAATACGGCCACCAGATAACCAGTGAGATAAACCGCATCTTAAAGGGTCTGTGTATCCAGAGAACGGAAACCATCTACCTGTATCTTCCCCTGAACAACCCGTTTACCTCCCTGCTGACCTCGGATTTTGAAGCGTTGGGCTTTTTCTTCTGCGGCATCATGCCGGGATCAGAGGGACGGGATCAGCTTATCCTCCAGTATCTAAACAATCAAATCATCGACTACCGCCAGCTTTGCATGCATTCGCAGATGGGACAAAAGCTGCTGGCTTATATCCAGCAGCATGATCCCAATCAATCGCTGCAAGCAGAGTAATACAGGCATCAAGCTGCCGGGAAAGGATGGGTTGTGTTTGTCGTCAATCAGCCGTTTGCTGTCACTGGAGCCGGGAGACCGGCACCGTTTGCAGCTGATGATTCCGGTTTTTTTCTCTCTGGGCATGGGAGAAGTGCTGGGCATCAGCTCCGCGACCTCTATCTTTAATATCCGCTACGGGGTGGAACACCTGCCGCTGATGTATGTGCTGGAGGCGCTCGGTCTTTTATTAACCTCCCTGGCCATTGCCGACATGTCAGGCCGCATGAACCGGGCCCGCTTTTTGCGGGTGTCCTATGGTATCATGGCCGGCTTGGTGTTAATCAATGGTTTGATTTTGTTGTCAGCCAGGATTGCCGCAGGCGCTTTGGGAGCGTTTTTCTATCCTTTCCTGCTGGTCAGCTCGATGGTCATCTTTTTTCAGTTGACGCCCCTGATCTGGCTGGTGGCAGTGGATATCTGCCCAACCCAACAGGCCAAGCGCCTCTTCCCTCTCCTGTCCGGCTCAAGTACAATCGGCTGCATTGTTGCCGGATTCGTTGCCAAGACCCTGGCTCCAGCAGGGGTTGAAATCATTTATTTTCTGTGGGCCTTCTTCTTGCTGGGGGGCGGGTATTTTTTAAGCCAGACCATTCAATACTATATCGTCCCAGTCAACCTGCCTGCCGAAGAGGCAAGTGCTGATTTAAAGGACAGTATCAGCAGCGTTGTTTCTTCCCGGTTCCTGCGGGGCATGCTGGGTCTGCTGACCTTCATTATGATTCTGAACTTTGTGATGGATTATCAGTTCAATACCACGGCCCGTCTGTTTTACAGCAACGAAGCTGATCTCGCCGGTTTTCTGGCGATTTTTCTGGCGGTGTCCAATATGGTGGCGGTAATCATCGAGCTCGGCTTCCTGAGCCGCATTATGGCAGCTTTGGGCGTCGGCAATATCCTCTTGCTGGTCAGTGTTGGCCTGGGAGTTTGCTTTTTGCTGATGGTTTTCCTGGGAACCGGTCCGATGGCGCTGGGCACCGTTTTTATCGGCTATTTGCTGACCAAAATTATGGTCAATGTGCTGGGCGAGCCCTCCTATCAATTGCTGTTCAAGGTCGTCCCTGCCAAAGAGCGGGACGGAGTACGCTTTCTGGTGGAAGCGCTGTTTATCCTGGGCGGCATGTTGGGCGGTGCTGCTCTGGCGGCGCTGCATTCCCAGGGATGGCTCTCGTTGCAGGCGGTTTCCGGGCTGGCCCTGCTGCTGGCCGGCCTTACTATCTATACAGCCTGGCAGGCCCGGGCCATGTATCTGCATGAATTGATCAAAGCCATCGGCCAAGGTGTGGAGGATTTAAAAGAAAACGGTGCCTCCCTGCTGGGAAATTTGGTACCCGCTTTTTTCCTGACCCGCCTGTTGACCTTTTTGCATCACCCCGATGAGCGCAAACGCAGTCTGGCAATGGAAATCATCGGCCAGATTGACCCGGCCCGTCTGTCACCGTGGATCAATGAACTGCTGCAAGACCCCTTTGACGAAGTGCGTATTCGCGCTCTGGCCTACTGTTTACATCTGGAACCGCAACATTACCGGCAGGATCTGGTACACGGCGCCTGTCTGGACAATAATCCGGAAATACGAGCAGCCGCCACCCGTCTGTTTACTTCTCCGTCCAACGGCCATACCTGGCTGGAATCAGCCCTGCAGGATAACAGTCCTTTGGTCGTTGGGCAGGCAGTTATCACCCTGTCCGCCCATCAAACTCCGAAAGAAAACCCTGGCATCCGCACTGCCGTACAACGTTGTCTGGAAGCTTCTCCGGCTGATGCGGCTGCCATCTGTACCGCTATCGGCGAAGCCGGACTGGACGAATTCGCCCCGCAATTACAGGCTTGCCTGGACCGCGAACCCATTCTCAAGGCGGCTGCCTGCGAGGCCTTGGGAAAACTGCAATTCCTGGATTCCATTCCGACAATGATCGCCGTCTACGCAAGCTCTGACCTGGAATTTCAGCAAATTGCCGATCAGGCACTCATCAATATGGGAGAAGAGGCCGTTACCGTCCTTTTGCAGGAATTGGAACAAAGTCGCGACTTGCGTTCCTGGTTGGCCATTATCAAGGCTATATCCGCTCGTCCCTTGCCAGCCAACGCTAGTGCCCTGCTGATCGACAGCTGTCTGGACCAATTGCACCAGTTTGCGCACGATAAACGCCTGCCAGCCCAACTGCAGGCAAGCGGTCTGACCGCCCTGGCTGATCTGGCTGAACTGCGTTGTCAGGAAATTCATGCCCTGCTGCTGGAAGCTGGCTGGGCAGTGATGGGCGGCTTGTATGACCACTATGTCATCACTCGGATCAAGGCCGCCAGCCAGGAAACTGATCGGGA
>DAOTHZ010000125.1:0-4167 GCA_035447945.1 Syntrophomonas sp. | reverse complement strand
GCCAGCTTCTTTTTCCCTTCGGTATCATACGTGCCCAAAATCGCGATGTCTTCCATAATCGGTGATCCGCCGCCATGTACACCGGCCACCAGCAAAGCCGCACCCACATCTCCGTTTAAGATATCACTGGCCATATTATAGGCACGGTATTGGTTTTCCGCGGAAACCCCTTCCCGGCGTTTGGTATACTTCCTGACGAAATCTCCCACAACCGGGCTGTTGTATTCCTTGGACAGCGGCAGTGTGGCAGGAAGTCCGCCGGCAATGTCACAGAGGATATCATACTCGTGATAGACATTGTGTCCGGCATGCCGCCGCCCCACGTTGCAATAAATACTATTGGGAATCTGGGTCCCGGAGGGCGCCTTTCTGGACTTTACACTGGCAGCCACACCAGCCGCGAAGACAAGCTCCACCACGCTGGCGATCTCTGCCAGTTTCTCCCGTGTATGACTGGTCTTTTCCACTCCGTTGTAGTCGGCCAGTAATGCGGTCAGCCCATACATCACGTCCCCTACCCCGGGCTTGCAGCCACAGTAACTGTGACGATGGTAGAGCGCAAACAGCATCGCCAGTTCACTGCCGAATTCGGTTTGACCGTCCAGGAAGATGCGTTCATTGGGGATAAAAACATTATCAAATACGGTAAAACTTTCGATCGAACCCAGTTTGGTGTAGGGTGCTTCCAGGCCTTCCTCCCGCGATTGGGAGAATGCCTTGCGTCCGATCAGATAAATTCCCTCCGTATCCGCGGGAATAGCAAAGGCAATCGCATAATCCCCTTCGTTCTTTTTCAGCGCACGGGTTGGTAATGCGATGATCTCATCGGCATAAGGAGCCATGGTATTGTGCAGTTTGGCTCCTCTTACCACTACCCCGTCTGCTCTTCTTTCCACCACATGCAGATACGCATCCGGGTCCGGCTGTTCCGCTGGTCTTAAACTGCGGTTGCCTTTGGCATCGGTTTGGGCAGCACAGCCTACCAGGTCGTTTTCCTGGAAATATGCCAGGTACTTGAGAAACCGGTCATGATAATCGGTGCCGTATTTCAAATCAATGTTTTTGGTTGTTACCGACAAGGCATTCATAGCATCACAGCCCATGCAGCGATATACACAACCGCCGCTGCGGTTGCACAACTTGCGGGTCATTTCCTGTTTCAGCAACAGATCTTCGACCGACTGGTGAATGTGGGTAAAACGACTGATTTCCTGGCCGCTGATATGCGAGGTGGTTTTGAGCCATTTACTGTATTCAGGATCTTCCGCCAGATCAAAGGTTGATTGAATGATCTGGCTGGCTTTCAGCACCAGCGGATGATCCCGCCCGATAACTTCTCCATCCACATAGATATTGGGTCTCATTTTGGCGATTCTGTCTAGATATTGCTGAGATGTTATCACAATTCGACCCCTCCCTTTACTTTAAAAATATTAACTCCGACTGTACCGCAGCATAATCGTGTCGTTCCTTAAAGAAACGTCCCGCACTATGCCGGACGTTTCTGACTGCATCGTTGGCCTGCTCTGGTTACTCTTTGATGCCGGCCAGATGTCGGGCCAGATTCTTTTTCCCTTCGGTATCATACGAACCCAGAATCGCGATGTCCTCCATGATGGGAGAACCGCCACCGTGAACACCAGCCACCAACAAGGCAGCACCCATTTCACCGTTCAGAATATCGCTGGCCAAATGGTAGGCGCGATAATGGTTTTCATCTGATACCCCTTCCCGCCGCCGCGTATACTTTCTGACAAAGTCACCCACGATGGGGCTGTTGTATTCCTTGGACAGCGGCAATGTGGCCGGCATCCCGCCGGCGATGTCACAGAGGATATCATACTCATGATAGACATTGTGTCCGGCATGCCGTCTGCCCACGTTGCAGTAAATAATATTGGGAATTTGGGTGCCGGAAGGTGCTTTCCTGGATTTAACGCTGGCGGCTATGCCGGCTGCATAAACCAGTTCCACCACACTGGCCACATCCGCCAGCTTCTCCCGCGTATGGCCGGTTTTTTCCACCCCGTTGTAGTCAGCCAGCAATGCGGTCAGCCCATACATGACATCTCCTACGCCAGGTTTGCAGCCGCAGTAACTGTGCCGGTGATAAAGCGCAAACATCATCGCCAGTTCACTGCCGAACTCGGTTTCGCCGTTTAGGAAAATTCGCTCATTGGGAATAAAAACATTGTCAAAAACGGTAAAACTCTCGATACAGGCCAAATCGCCATAAGGTGCCTCCATGCCTTCTTCACGAGGATGAGAATATTCCTTGCGACCAATCAGATAGATTCCTTCGGCATCAGCAGGAATGGCAAAAGCAATCGCATAGTCTTGCTCGTTTTTCTTCAAGGCGCGTGTCGGGAAAGCCAAAATTTCATCGGCATAGGGTGCCATGGTATTGTGCAGCTTGGCTCCTCGAACAACGACCCCGTCCGCTCTTCTTTCCACCACCCGCAGGTAAGCATCCGGGTCCGGCTGTTCCGAAGGCCGGAGACTGCGATTGCCTTTGGCGTCGGTCTGGGCCGCTGCCCCCACCAGATCATTTTCCTGGAAATATGCCAGGAAATTCAGAAAACGTTCATGATAATTGGTTCCGTATTTGATATCGGTGTTTTTGGTCGTCACCGACAACGCATTCATCGAGTCAGTCCCCATGCAGCGATAAATGCACCCGCCGCTGCGATTGCATAGTTTGCGGGTCATTTCCTGCTTCAGCAACAAATCTTCAACCGACTGATGAATATGGGTAAACCGGTTGATTTCCTTGCCGCTGATATTTGAGGTGGTTTTCAGCCATTTGCTGTACTCAGGATCCTGGGCCAGATCAAATGTTGACTGGATGATTTTACTGGCATGCAGGACAAGCGGATGATCCCTGCCGATAACCTCCCCGTCAACATAAATATTAGGTCTCATTTTGGCAATTCTCACTAAATATTCTTGGGATGTTATCATTATATAAGCCCTCCTTTTTGCTGGATTTTGATCAACAACTTCAATATAACATGGCACTATTCTTTAACACACCTGCGCTGACACTGTGTTTTAAGCCATCGCCCTATGCGTACATCCGCACCCAAATATTATGCAATTTTTGTACCAACATTGTCCTGCTGTTGGTTAATCAAACCCGATTATCCTAAAACAATGAAGCCCTTGGAGGCTTCTGTAAAATAAGCCAACCAAGGACTTCATGAACCTTACTGCGTTTAATTTTTAAAACAAAAGACACACCTTACGCTTTGGGTGCCAAAATTTTGGGTAGAATCTTGCCGATAAAGAGCAAGGTGCCGCCCACAAATGCGCCGCCGCCCACCAAGGTAATGCCAATCATTTTCAATGTTTCAGGGATTAACGGATAGGCTGGATTGATCGCGAACATAACGGTGTAAAAAGCAATCGCCACGGTGAAATAGACTAGATTGTAGTTGTTGAATACCATCGGCACCACATTGCCCAGTCCAATGATGAGAACCAGAATCACAAATACCAGCAGCAGGGGAGCAAGATGTGCACCCAGAACTGGTACCAAGGCAGCATAGGCGATAAAGAACAGTGCGGTAAAAATCAATCCGGAACAAGCACCGATAAACAAGTGCGGTAACTGCTTGGTGTCATTTCCTGCCAGGAAGAAAATCGGCAATGTCAAATATGCTGGCCAAGTCGTGTGAATATCGAATGTGGTTGCCAACACCATCAAAATACAAATAATCAAGCCTACTGCAATTCCAATATAAAAGAGAATCTTTGTCGGAATATGTGGATGTTCAGACATGCTTTCACCAACCCTTTCATAATTTGCTTCGCTTAAACAACCAGGACTAACCTTGTTTTAATACTCCCCTCCCTTTCCTGTCAGACTTTCCAAAGAATAAGCATTAAGATTTCATTACAATCTAAACATTGCAAATATTATGCCAGTATGACAGTATGAAATAATTTCTGCGATGTCTCTTAAATGCCTTACTAATGCCAACTTATCAGCATTCCCAACCATTCAAATATTCTTTTACCGGCAATTCAATTATTAATTGATACACTTCTGCATCGGGGTGTACAGAATTCGAAAAAATTGTTCCAAGACTCGATAAATTGGGGTTAGTAAGTTGTTGCCGATTTCACATGATAGATTTACCTGGTTTTGATTCTTTTTGGTATCTA
>DAOTHZ010000124.1:0-4239 GCA_035447945.1 Syntrophomonas sp. | reverse complement strand
TTCGTTCCGGAGCGGCAGTTTCCATGCCGGGCATGATGGATACCATCCTCAATCTTGGTCTCAATGATGAATCCGTCCTCGGTCTGGCTGAATTGACCGGCGACGACAGATTTGCCTACGACTGTTACCGGCGTTTTATTCAGATGTTCTCCGATGTCGTTCTGGAAATCAGTCACTCCCGGTTTGGAGAAATTGTGGAGAAATACAAGCGCAAACTAGGGGTTATTTTTGATTATGAGATTCCGGCTGCGGAAATGAAGAATATGATCCAGGAATTCAAAGACCTGGTCCTTAAAGAAAAAGGGTTCCCCTTCCCCCAGGAGGTAAATGAACAGCTGGAGAGAGCCATCCGGGCGGTTTTTGATTCCTGGAACAACCAGCGCGCCATCGTCTACCGCAGGATTAACAAAATTCCTGATGATTTAGGCACGGCCGTCAATATTCAATGCATGGCCTTCGGTAACATGGGACAGGACTGCGGAACGGGAGTTGCTTTTACCCGCAACCCTTCCACCGGAGAGAAACTCCTCTATGGAGAATTCCTGGTCAACGCCCAGGGCGAAGATGTGGTGGCAGGAATTCGCACCCCCATGCCGATTAGCAAACTCCAGGAAGAACTGCCCGGTGTCTATCAGCAATTTGTAGACACCTGCAATAAACTGGAACAGCATTACCGCGATCTGCAGGATATTGAATTTACAGTGGAAAAAGGCAAATTGTATATGCTGCAGACCCGCAACGGCAAAAGAACCACCCGGGCAGCCGTAAAAGTCGCCGTAGATATGGTCAAGGAAGGCTTGATTACCCAGGAGGAAGCGTTGCTGCGGGTTGACCCTGAACAGATCAACCAATTGTTACATAGACAAATCGATACTTCCGTTGAACTTGAACCGATTGCCCAAGGACTCCCTGCTTCGCCAGGGGCAGCCTGTGGCAAGGTGGTGTTTGATGCTGATATCGCCGAAAAATTAGGTGAGGCAGGCGAAAAAGTGTTGCTGGTCCGCACTGAAACCACCCCCGATGATATTCACGGAATCGTCTACGCCCAGGGGGTTTTGACATCCCGTGGCGGCATGACCTCCCATGCGGCGGTGGTAGCCCGCGGCATGGGCAAACCTTGTGTCTGCGGCTGCGAGAGTATCAAAATCGACCTGGCGGCAGACCAGTTCGTTGTGGACGACATCGTGGTCAAAGCCGGCGAAATTATCACCATGGACGGTTCCACCGGCAAAGTAATGCGGGGTGAAGTTCCCATGATTGAGCCTACCCTTTCCGATGAATTTGAAGTGCTGCTCAATTGGGCCAACCAAACCAAGAAACTGTCGGTCAGAGCCAATGCTGATACCCCTGAGGATGCTGCCAAAGCAAGGGAATTCGGTGCAGAAGGCATCGGATTGTGCCGCACCGAGCATATGTTTATGGCCCAGGAGCGTCTGCCCATTGTGCAGGAGATGATTCTCTCCGAAAACCTGGCTGATCGGGAAGCTGCGCTGGACAAACTATTACCCATCCAGAGACAGGATTTTTACGGTATCATCAAAGCCATGTCGCCGCTGCCGGTGTGCATTCGCCTGCTGGATCCGCCCCTGCATGAATTCCTGCCCTCTCGTGAAGAGTTAATGGTAGAAATTGTGGAGATGAAGCATAAACAGGCTTCCCTGCGGGAAATCGCGGAAAAAGAAGAACTGCTCAAAAAAGTCAACAAATTGCATGAAGCCAATCCCATGCTTGGACACCGCGGCTGCCGCCTGGGCATCACCTATCCGGAAATCTACATCATGCAGGTCCGGGCTATTTTCCAGGCTATGGTGCAATTACACCAGGAAGGCTGCAAAAACTATGTGGAAATAGAAATACCGCTGGTCATGGATCAGGCTGAGTTCCTCCTGCTAAAGGATCATATCCTGGAAGTCTATGCCTCCATCAAACAGGAAAACAATGTCGAGCTTGACTTTGCCCTGGGAACGATGCTGGAACTGCCCAGAGCCTGTGTCATGGCAGACGAGATTGCGCAACAGGCGGAATTCTTCTCTTTCGGCACCAACGATCTGACCCAGACGACTTTGGGCTTCAGCCGCGACGATGCAGAAGGCAAGTTCATTCCGGTCTATCTGGAAAAGAAGATTATCAAGGACAATCCTTTTGCCGTACTGGATCGCAAAGGGGTGGGTGCGCTGATGAGGTTGGCCGCCGAGAAGGCACGCAACACGCGCCCGGAAATCATCCTGGGGATCTGCGGAGAACATGGGGGAGAACCGAGTTCGGTGGAATTCTGTCATCTGCTGGGACTTGATTATGTCAGCTGTTCCCCCTATCGCATTCCCATTGCCCGTCTCGCAGCCGCCCAAGCAGCCATTAACAACAAGTAAGGCTGCCAGCGGGAGAAAAGTTGTCAGGCTTTCATTAAAAAAGCTTGGGAAGTTCCGGTCAGTAACACCGGCTCGTGAGTGAACAAGCATGAACTTATATATTCTTTTTGATACGATTGTCTGAGAAAATTTCATATTCTAAAGCTTTATAGGGTTCCGCAGTTTTGCAAAATACTGGTCTGGACAGAGATAAAACGCACAGTCAGCTGTGTTCACGGAAGGATAAAAGCCTGGGAGATATCATGCATATCTTCCGGGTTTTTTATATTTTTTTACTGAAAGGATGGAAGAACATGCAATGGGTGTTATTGGTAATCGCAGGGCTTTTGGAAATGGGTTGGGCAGTAGGTTTAAAATATACGCAAGGTTTTACAAAGCTGATACCGAGTGTTTTTACGGTTATGGGAATGATGGCCAGCTTTTGTTTTTTATCGTTGGCGTTGAGGAGTCTTCCCTTGGGAACAGCTTATGCGGTTTGGACCGGAATCGGTACAGTAGGTATCGTAATTCTGGGAATCATTTTGTTTAAAGAGCCCGTGGACCTGTTAAGGCTACTCTTTATTGGATTGATTGTTATAGGAATTATTGGCTTGAAAATGGTATTTCCTCGTTAGTGATAGGGAAAAAACTTTTTGTTAAACTTTTGTTAACGAAAGATAAAAATTTGATGAATTAAAGGATTTCAATTGACGATTGTAGTATTAATTGAAAAACAGTGAACTGATGTTTGTGTACAAGATCTTGTATAAGACAGGTAAATAATGGTGTGATACCACAATTTAACGAGGTGAGACGGAATGATCAGGCAGGAAATCGAACAACGGGAAACAGTGATGCTGCATCCGCTGGCGACCCCGGCGGTTCTTTCCCGGGGCAGAAGCATGGCGGAGGAGCCTGACCCCATCCGTACCTGTTTCATGGTTGACCGGGATCGGATCATACATTCCAAATCGTTTCGCCGGCTGAAACACAAGACTCAGGTGTTCATCGCGCCGCCCGGCGATCATTACCGGACCCGACTGACCCATACCCTGGAAGTCAATCAGATCGCCAAAACCATCGGTGCCGGCTTGAACCTTAATCTGGATCTGATCGAGGCCATCGCGCTGGCCCATGATGTAGGACACACTCCCTTTGCCCATGCCGGCGAGCAGATCCTGGATGAATTGGTCAGCGGCCGTTTTCGTCACAATGAAAACAGCATCCGGGTGCTCACCCGGGTCGAACAGCACAAAGCCAGCAGCGGACTTAACCTTTGCGAGGAAGTGCTGGACGGTGTGCTGCACCACAGCGGGTATGGAGAAAATGTACCCGCAGCCGCTACCCTGGAGGGTCAGGTAATCAGACTGAGTGACAAAATTGCCTATGTACAGCATGACATTGATGATTCCATCCGTGCCGGCCTGCTGGTGCTGGAGCAAATTCCCAGGGAGTATCGGGAAGTTTTGGGAGAAACCCACAGCAAACGCATCGCCACTTTGGTCACCGATACGATTCATCACAGCCGCAGTTTGATGGAAGCAGGGATACATCCCCGGGTGGAGCCCGGACCGGAAAAACAAAAAGCCTTGCTGGGGCTTAGGGAATTTATGTTTGAAAACGTCTACCGGGGTCCGGTTTGCCTGGCTGAAAGACGTCGTGCCATGTTTATTATTGAACAGTTATTTCACTACTATAAACAGCATCCCGGCCGCATGAGCTGTCTGTATCAGCAGATCGCTGACGAAGAGGGCATTGAGGCGGCGGTGGTGGATTATATCTCAGGTATGAGTGATGATTATTGTATTGCCATGTTTGAAGATATTTATATCCCTCATTCCCATGTATTGTACCCGGAAACGATACGCGAAGAATAAACAAAACTTATAAA
>DAOTHZ010000123.1:2334-4313 GCA_035447945.1 Syntrophomonas sp. | reverse complement strand
TTTAACTTTTATAGAAGGAGGCCAGACAATGAACGACAAATTTAGCAAAGAGGGTCTCACCTTTGATGACGTCCTGTTGATTCCCGGACATTCAACCGTGTTGCCAAACGAAGTGGATGTATCCACCCGTTTGACCCGTAATATAAGACTGGAAACTCCCATCATGAGCGCCGGCATGGATACGGTTACGGAGTCCCGCATGGCAATTGCCATGGCCCGCGAGGGCGGCATCGGCATTCTCCACAAGAACATGAGCATCGAAGAACAGGCCAAAATGGTGGACCGCGTCAAACGCTCCGAGCACGGCGTCATCACCGATCCCTTCTTTCTCTCCCCCGAACACAAAGTCAGCGACGCCCTGCAAATCATGGAACATTATCGCATTTCCGGTGTACCCATCACCGAAGGCCCCAAACTGGTCGGCATTCTAACCAACCGTGATCTGCGTTTCGAGACCGATTTCACCCAGCCCATTAAAAAAATCATGACCAGCACCAATCTGGTCACCGCGCCGGTCAATACCACCATGGAAGAAGCCATGCAGCTGCTGCGCAAATACAAAATCGAAAAACTGCCCCTGGTGGATGAAAATTATCACCTGAAAGGCCTCATCACCATTAAAGACATTGAAAAAACCATGAAATATCCCAACTCCGCCAAAGATAATCGCGGTCGTCTGCTGGTCGGAGCCGCGGTGGGCATCGCCAAAAATACCATGGAGAGAACCCAGGCGCTGATCAATGCCGGCGTCGACGTCATCGTGGTCGATACCGCCCACGGCCATTCCCAGGGGGTCATCGAAATGGTGACCGCCATCAAGAAAGAATTCCCGGATCTTGAATTGATTGCCGGCAACGTAGCTACCGGTGAAGCCACCGAAGCCTTAATCAAAGCCGGCGCCGACTGTATCAAAATCGGCATCGGCCCCGGTTCCATCTGCACCACCCGCGTAGTCGCCGGCATCGGCGTACCCCAGATCACCGCCGTGGTCGACTGCTCCCAGGTGGCCAGAAAATATGACATCCCCGTCATCGCCGACGGCGGCATCAAATACTCCGGCGACATCGCCAAAGCCATCGCCGCAGGCGCTGACGTTGTCATGCTGGGCAACCTGCTGGCCGGCACCGACGAAAGCCCCGGCGAAGAAATCATGCTGCAGGGACGCCGTTTCAAAGTTTATCGCGGCATGGGCTCCATGGGCGCCATGGTGGAAGGCAGCAGTGACCGTTACTTCCAGGAAGATGCCCAGAAACTGGTGCCCGAAGGCATTGAAGGCCGCACCCCGTATAAAGGTGCCGTCTCCGAAACCATCTTCCAGCTGGTCGGCGGACTGCGCGCCGGCATGGGCTATTGCGGCGTAGCCAACATCAAGGAAATGCAGGAAAAAACCCGTTTCGTAAAAATCAGCAACGCCGGCCTGGTCGAGAGCCACCCCCACGACGTGGTCGTTACCAAGGAAGCCCCCAACTACCAGATCATGTAGACGCAAGTCGGGGACGGTTCTTGCCTTGCGCGGTCAGGAACCCAAAACGCGCAAGGCAAGAACCGTCCCCAACTTGCGCGAGAATCGTTCCTCGCTTACAACAAAAAGAAGGAGCCGGAGTACGTTCCTCCGGCTCCTGTGTGCGAGCTACACTACAGCAAGTTCTGGTTGTTCTGCCCAGCAATACTGCGCTCAGCAATTTGGATGGCACTTTTTACCATGTTGCCGCAATCCCTGGAGCTTACGGCGCCCCAGCCCTGCGTCGCGACAATACTGTCGACGCCAAGTTCACGGGCAATCTCATACTTGAGCTGTTCGGACATGATACTTCGATTACGGGCCATTCGCGGAACCTCCTCATCATGCCTCGCACACCCATAGTTTGTGTTGAAAACGCCCAAATCATACAGCTAATTTCTATGAATAGATGAAGTGATGTTCTTGCATATTTCAAAAAAAATTCAGCACTGTAGCGCCACCGACGAGCAGGATGACA
>DAOTHZ010000123.1:0-2234 GCA_035447945.1 Syntrophomonas sp. | reverse complement strand
AAATCTGTCACCTTCACAGCTTTTCCTGTTATAATCATTAAAGTAGGAGGGAATCGAATTATGAGATATGAAGGCAACGTATTCCGGCCTCCCAGTGAGGCTTACAGTTATATTCTGCAGTGCACCGTCGGTTGTTCCCACAACCGCTGCACCTTCTGCGCCATGTACATCGATAAAAAATATCACGTTCGCAAGATGGAGGACATCAAAGAAGACATCCGCATGGCCAAACAATACTATGGCGATCTGGAAAAAGTGTTTTTGGCTGACGGCGACGCTCTGGCCATGCCCACCGACGATTTGCTGGAGATTTTGGACACCATTTATAAAACCTTTCCCAGCTTAAAACACGTCGGCATTTACGCCAGCCCGGAAAGCATCCTGGAAAAAGAAATGTCCGAGCTGACCGCGCTCAAGGCAGCCGGCTTGACCATCGCCTATTTGGGAGTCGAGACCGGTGATCCCGAACTGCTGGAGGCCATTCGCAAAGGCGCCAATTATGACGAAATGCTGGAAGCAGGCCGCAAAATCCGGCGGGCCGGCATCCTGCTGTCCGTGACCATCCTGCTGGGCCTGGCCGGACGAACCCCCAAAGCCGTCGAACACGAAAAAAATACCGCCAAAATGATGAACGAAATGAATCCCGATTATATCGGCGCATTGACTCTCATGCTGGTGCCCGGCACCCAACTCTACCGCAAACAGCAAAAAGGCGAGTTCGAGCTGCCCGGTCCCTTTGAAATCCTGGATGAAATGCGCATCCTCATCGAAAACCTGGACGTACAAGGCACCGAGTTCAGAAGCAACCATGCTTCCAACTATCTGCCCATCAAAGGCCGGCTGCCCGAAGACAAACAAAAAATGCTCGATCTGATCAATGACATGATCAACAAAAACGACCGCAAATACCTCCGGCCGGATTACTTGCGCGCCCTATAACGCAAATCAGCGCAAGTCGGGGACGGTTCTTGACTTGCGCGCGCTGTGATGCATCGGCTGGTAACGGGAGCAATCCCGCTTATCGCATAGAGATTGGGGGGTAAATTATGGCACTGTTTGGCAGAAAGGATGAAAACCTGTTTTTCCTTTTTGAAGAGAGCTCAAGAGTCGTCGTCCGCGGAGGGGACATCCTCAACGACATCATCGCCGATTACCGCGATTTGGATGTAAAAATGTCCAAACTGCTTGACCTTGAAAACGAAGGCGACCGCATCATCGAGCAGTTGGTGGGACGCTTGAACGCCAGTTTCATCATGCCCTTTGACCGCGAAGACGCGTTTCAGCTGGTACAGAAATTGTCTGTGACCCTGGACCACATTACCGGGATCATCGACGTCATCATTCTGTACAAAACCGGCCAGCCCAACCAAAGAGTCCGGGAAATGGTCGAAGTCCTCTACGATGCCCTGCTCCTGCAGCAAAAAGCCTTTAAACTCATCGACCGCATGGAAAGCAACAAAAAAACCATCTTCGAGTGCTGCGAAGAAATCAGAAGTCTTGAACGCAAACAAGACAACCTTTACCGCAATGGCCTGGCGGATTTGTTCGAAAAAGAAAAAGACAAGCCCCTCAACATCATTAAATGGCGCGAAGTTTACGAACATATAGAGAGTGCCACTGACCATGTTGAAGATGTCGGCAACCTCATCCGCAACATCTGCGTCAAGTATTCTTGATCATTTACGTACAAGTTAGCAATTCGAAATTCCCAATTGCTTTTCATCAACAGATGTCGTCGGCAAATAGGCTGGGGACGGATTTATAGGCATCCATTCCCAGAAAGCACAAATAATGCTTGCTAGAAAAAAGCTGCGGGCTTATAATTAAAAAAGGCCCATAATATCGAGAAATACCATAATTCAATCGCTTCTTTTTCCTCATCAACGCAATAAATGACAAAAATTTACACTTTGTCAAATCCCATGGTAATATATAGGAAAATATACAAAAACAATACTCCAATCATGGGCCATGTGTAAATTAATTTAATGAAACATTAGGCGATGCCTGGTTGCATTACACTTTGGGGGTGATCGTAAACTACATGAAACTTTTTAACAGTCATAATATATGAAAAATATTTTAAGGGGGTATTAGGGTTTGCAAAAGAAGAAACGTTTAAGTTTTATCATCGCTGTCATGATGGTATTTGCCATATTTTGCGCAGTACCGTCGGCAACAGCCGCCAGCCAATTGAGTGATGTCAGTGGTCACTGGGCTGAGGTACAGATTCA
>DAOTHZ010000122.1:0-4404 GCA_035447945.1 Syntrophomonas sp. | reverse complement strand
GTTGCGTTATGCATTCAAACGACACGGAGAAGAAGCCCGGGTCATTGTCATGCCCGAAGCTCCCAAAATCGCAGTCAAATTGAACAGAAGTGAATAAATCAGAGAGATTTCCATAAAAATTGATTAGGGACCTTTTCTTTGCATTGTGCACACCAAAGTTCCCGCCTATTTTCATGTAAGGAGTATTGACATGTTTGCAGAATTGCGGCGTCATTTGCCGGTTGAAAATGTTTGCGAAAATGAACCGATGCGATATCACACCAGTTTTAAAATCGGCGGGCCGGCTGATCTGCTGGTGTTGCCCCGCAATGTGGAGGAAGTTAAAGGCGTGGTAACCTATTGCTATCAGCATTCCATTCCGCTGCTGGTAATCGGGCGGGGCAGCAACCTGCTGGTTCGGGATAAGGGGATACGCGGGGTGGTCATGAAACTGGCCGATAATTTTCAGGCGTTTTCCCTGCAGGCAGAGCAGATTAATGCCCAGGCGGGGATCAGTCTGTATGATCTGGTCCGCAATGCTGCCGCTGCTGCGCTGCAAGGTTTGGAGTTTGCTGAAGGCATCCCCGGCAGCCTGGGCGGAGCAGTGGTCATGAATGCAGGTGCCTATGGCGGTGAAATGAGCGATGTTGTCAGTGAAGTCCAGGCGATTGATGAAAAGGGAAATATAAGGCTGTTTCAAAAAGAAGAACTGCAATATTCCTATCGCCGCAGTGTTTTGCAAAACAGCAGCTATTATGTATTAGGTGCAAGTTTGCAGCTTGCCCCGGGCAACAAAGCGGAAATTGCTGCCCGCATACAGAAATATGCCCGCCAGCGGGCTGACAAACAACCCCTGGAGATGCCCAGTGCCGGCAGTACTTTCAGAAGACCGGACGGTTACTATGTGGGTCCGATGATCGAAGAACTTGGCTTGAAAGGCTATCCGTACGGCAAAGCCCAGATCTCTGCCAAACATGCCGGTTTTATTGTCAACCGGGGCGGTGCTACAGCCGACGATGTTCTCACGCTGATTGCCATTGTGCAAAAGCGGGTCAGGGAAAAATTTGGCCTTGACCTGCAGCCGGAAGTCCGGGTGGTAGGTGAGGAGTAAGCAAGCTAGAAGAAGGAGAAGCCAGTGAAATCGATCTTGTTGACAACACTAAATGCCAAATACATCCACAGTTCCCTGGCGCTGCGTTATTTGCAGGCATATTGCAGGGATTACGGTGATCTGCAATTGACTATAAAAGAGTTTACCATTAATGAAGCCGGGAATGATGTTCTGGCGGCCATCTATCAGCAACAACCGCAGATACTCTGCTTTTCCTGTTACATCTGGAATATCCGCCTCATATTGGAACTCATCGAAGACTACCATAAAATCTCCCCGCAAACCGTTATTGTCCTCGGCGGTCCAGAAGTGTCCTACGATGCTGAGCATCTGCTGGACAGCCACCCAGCGATTGATTACATCGTCCGCGGAGAAGGGGAGGCTGTGCTATTGGAGTTATTACTGGCGCTGACCAACCAGACAGAGATTAGCCCGATCAAAGGCGTCACATATCGTCAAGGAGATCGGAGTACCAGCAATCCCGACCAAGCGCTGATTAAAGAGCTTGACACCATACCTTTTCCATATCCTGCCGATATGCAGACCTTCCGGGACAAAATTGTTTACTACGAAAGCTCCCGGGGCTGTCCGTTTCATTGCAGTTATTGTCTGTCATCCACCCAGCACGGAGTGAGGTTTTTTTCCTTACCCAGAGTCAAACAAGATCTGGCATTTCTGTCCCGACAGGGGATCAGAGAAATCAAGCTGGTTGATCGGACCTTTAATTGTCATGAAGAACGGGCGATGGAAATCATGCGCTGGATTATCAGTCTGGAGACCCCCACCTGTTTTCATTTTGAAATCGAAGCCTCGCTTTTGTCGGAGTGTATGCTGGAATTTCTGGCAACCGTACCGGCAGGAAAGTTCAATCTGGAAATCGGCATCCAATCCACTTTCCAACCAGCCCTGCAGGCAGTCAATCGCAGGTCGGCATGGAGCAAGGTGCGTGACAACATTGCCCAACTCAGAGCTTCCAGGAACTTTCATATACATTTGGATCTTATCGCCGGACTGCCTTTGGAAACGTACCATGATTTTGCCCGTTCCTTTAATGATGTTTACCAACTGCAACCGGATGTATTGCAGTTGGGATTTCTTAAATTGTTAAAAGGATCGGCGATACGGGAGACAGCCGATGAACATGGCTATCATTTTCAAACCCAACCGCCTTACCAGGTGTTGAACAACCGTTATTTGCATTTTGCGGAGCTGATCCAATTACAGCAGATGGAAGCTTTGCTGGACAAATACCATAATACTGCGGACATGACAAAATCACTTGCATATATTGTCAGTAAGGTATATGCCAATGATGCCTTTGGCTTTTTTCAAGAACTGACTGACTATTGGCAGGTCCGGAATCTCTTTGCACAGGGTCACAAGAAGGATGTATATTATCAATACCTGCTTGAATTTATGCGTGATGCTCATGAAGCGCACTTGGAAATCGTCCATGAATTGTTGAAATACGACTATCTGATGAACAACCGCCATCGCTTGCCGGCTTGCTTTTCTTCCTGTAATTCGGAAGACGTGAACCAGGCGTTGTATGATTGGATCAAGGACGAACAATTTCGCAGCCTCCACCTGTTTGACAAACAGGGTCAAAGCCATCGGGAAATCAGGAAGAATTTGAATCTGGAGTATTTTTCATATGACCCGGAAACGGCAGAATATCAAACCGATTTGCTGAAGATTATATTTATTTACGATCCGGTCAAGAAAAAAGCGGTTCGAACCGTAAAGGTTTCATAAAGATAAGCGACAAATTTGTGATTTTACAGTAGAATTGATAAGAGAATGTTACAATCGCAGATAGTTTGTATGAATTATTATTTGAAACATAGGGATGGGATTGTTTATGAATCATAATGAGATCATTGCCCGCGAGGGTTGGATATTCATTGCCTTCTTCGCCGGCGCAGCAGCGGCGCTGTATTGTTTCGCCGGATGGTGGGGAGCGGTACCGGCAATCATACTGGCTGTATTCTGTCTTTATTTTTTTCGCAATCCTGAACGCTTCCCAAGTGAAGGAGAAAAAACGGTTACCTCCCCCGCGGACGGCAAGATAATGGATATTCAAGAAGTACAGGAAGACCGTTTTATCCATGGCAAGGCTGTTCGCGTCAGGATCTTTCTGAGTTTATTTAATGTCCATGTCAACCGCAATCCGGTTGATGGCAAACTGGTTTGGCTGCAGAAAACCGGCAGTAAGTATTTGGCTGCCTACAAACCGGAAGCCGCCGATCATAATGTGCGAAACTACTTGGGAATCGAGGCTTTTGGAAAGAAAATATTGGTGGTGCAGATTACCGGACTGGTCGCCCGCCGATTGGTATGCTGGGCAGCCCCGGGAGAATACTTGCAGCGGGGAGAGCGCTTTGGCCTGATTCGTTTCGGATCCTGCACAGAATTGTACCTGCCGACCGATGCCTTGATCAAGGTCAAAGCCGGTGATAAGGTGAAGGGAGGAGAAACGGATATTGCTGAACTTGCTTAATAAGAGTTATGCCAATACAATCACGCTGCTGAATATTATTTTCGGTTCGCTTTCACTGATCTATACCTTGCACGGGGATTATACCAGCGCAGCGGTTTTTATCCTGCTGGCAGTCGTCATGGACGGGTTGGACGGCAAAGTAGCCAGAAAGCTGGACATCATGTCCCAGTTGGGAAAAGAATTGGATTCGCTCTGTGACCTGGTATCCTTCGGCGTTGCTCCAGCACTGCTGATTTATGCACAGGTTCTGGATCCCTATATTTATTCGCTGGGGACTTTTGCGGCAGTTTTCTTCATTGTTTGCGGAGCCTTTCGGCTGGCCCGGTTTAATGTTTTGAATATCAGTGATTACTTTGTGGGAATTCCCATCACCCTGGCGGGTTTTCTTGCTGCAGTCCTGTCATTGCTGGCGGCCTGGCTGCCTGGAAATCTTATTTTGGTCTTAATGTTATTGCTGGCCATACTCATGGTTAGTAATTTTAAAGTACGCAAGTTTTAAGAGAATTAGAATCGTCCGATATCAGATGGATAAACACGGAGGCAAGAAGTTTTATGACATTACCTGATCTGGAATTTTTAAAGCATCGAAAACAGGGGCTATTAGGTGAGAACAAGTCTTTTCGTTCAGCGGTATTCTTGCCACTGCTGGAACTGAAGGGTCAACCCCATGTATTGTTTGAAAAAAGAGCGGCAGATTTAAAGGTGCAGCCTGGCGAGATTTGTTTTCCCGGCGGCGCCATCGATAAAAATGATGCCAGTCCGGCCCAGGCAGCGATTCGCGAAACCAGTGAAGAATTAAAGATCGCCTGTGATG
>DAOTHZ010000121.1:1239-4430 GCA_035447945.1 Syntrophomonas sp. | reverse complement strand
GTACGGTTCATATGTTTTACAATACCGTCAAATATTGCGGTCATCGCCCGGCGCAGAAGTACACCAACGGCAGCTGCTATCTGACGTTGACCTACCAAGAATTTGCCGAACGGGTGGAGAATTTCGGCCAGGGCTTTATGGCGCTGGGGTTGCAAAAAGGGGATCGGATTTCGATCATGGCACCTACCAATCCCATCTGGGACTGGGCTGATTATGGGGGACGGGCGGCTGGTTGTTCCGTTAACACGATTTATCCGGATGATTCCAGTGAAACCATTATTTTCACCACCAATCACAGTGAGAGCAACTGCATCTGTGTTCATGACGAAGTGCTGCTGCAGAAAATTTTAAATGTCTGGGACAAACTGCCTACGGTCAAACATATCGTGGTGATGAACTCTACCTACCAAAGCGAGATTAAAAACGTCATGAACATGAAAGAACTCTGGGATTTGGGGCAGGCGTTTCGGAGCGGCAAACCCAATGCTTACAGGGAACGCTGGCAATCCCTGACTCAGGATGACCTTTGCACCATCCTCTACACCTCCGGGACTACCGGTAAACAAAAGGGTTGTCCCTTGACCCACAAGAACATTTTAAGCTCCACCCTGGGAGTTAGCCAGGTTGGCTATTACGGTAATACTCCTTTTAGTGTGGACGATACGATCTTTTCCATCCTGCCGCTAAGTCACAACTGGAATCGCATTGACAATCACAGTGCCTGCATTTCTTATGGCGGTTTGATCGGGTATGCTCAGGGCCCGCGTACTATTTTACAGGATTTTCAGGAGATTAAACCTACCTTTGTAATGCTGGTGGCGCGTCTCTGGGATCGCATCTGGAATGGGGTGGCCGGGGCACTGTGTACAACTCCGGAAGGCAAGAATAAATATGAATGGGCGGTCAATATCGGCCGCAAGGTACTGGAAACCAGAATGGATGAAAACGGAGTGATCGATCTGACCCAGGATCCCACCCTTTATCTGGACAGTGCGCTGAAGGCAGAGTTTTTGCAGGCGGATCGGGAAGTTTTTGCTTTCTTCCGGGGCGTTTTCGGCGGGAGGGTCAACAAGGCATATTCCGGCGGAGCCTTGCTGCCGGCTGATCTGCAAAAGAATTACTGGGGGATGAATTTCCCGCTGCTGGATGGATGGGGACTGACGGAAACCGCTTCGGGCATCAACATGGTGCAGGCGCGCTGTGTGCGCATAGGCTGGGAGGCTCCGCAGATGGCGGGCTCCAATATGGAAGTGATGCTTGATCCCGATGACAAGGAGATCCTGGTGCGCGGCGACAGCGTCATCAAAGAATATTATAACAATCCGGAAGAAACAGCGTTGAGCTTCACCCCCGATGGTTGGTTCAGAACCGGCGATATTGGGGAGATCGACCATGGCTTCCTGCGCATCAAGGACCGCAAAAAGGCCATCATCGTCCTGGATACCGGAAAGAATGTATCTCCTGCCTATATTGAAATGAAGTTTACCAATAACCCCTACGTGGAGCAGATCCTGGTGGTGGGCGACAACCGCAAGTATATCAGCGCTTTGGTCGTGCCGTTTTATGATAACATCATCAATATATTCCGCCAAAAGGACATCGCCTTTGATGAATCCAAACTGGCTTATGCCACCGTCAACGGCATGAATACCTGCGTGGAAGTAGGCGATGATCTGGCCGGGCATCCCGAGCTTTATAAAATGATCGATGAGGCGATCAACAAGGTCAATGATGATTTGGCGGATTTCGAGAGAATCAAGCGTTTTAAGATCATTCCCCGCAAATTTACCGAGGACCGCGATGAACTGACCCCAACGCTGAAGATCAAGAATCGGATCGTATTCGCCCATTATCCCAAAGAAATCGAGGATTTATATTCCTAAACACAAGAGGATACCGCATACCGCCGGATAGCGTATGAATCATAGTTTGATTCATATTTCTATCCGGTTTTTATTGTGAACACAAGGTTCTCGAGACCCGCAAGCTATCTTTAATTGTGTAAGCGGGTGGTATTCTTTTTTGGTTAAATGTTGGCCATTGAATAAATGCTATAATAGGTTTATCAAAAACCCAGCGATGAAACCAGGGAAAGGGAACAGATCAATGCCGATCATAGATTCGGATTTCAAGCCCCATTTTAGATTCAGGAATGCTTATATACAATGCGTTCTGCCCACGCTGCTCAGAAAAGTTGAGTCTGTTCATTACACACGCCAGCGGGTTCATACCAGCGATGGTGATTTTATTGATTTGGATTGGAGTCTGGCGACGGAAAATAAAGTGCCGTCTGAATCTCTGGCGGTCATTTGTCATGGCCTGGAAGGATCATCTGATCGGGCTTATATGCGGGGGATGGCAAAGGCCTTCAATATCCGTGGCATTGACACGGTTGCTTATAATTTCCGCGGCTGCAGCGGGGAAACGAATTGGATGAAGAAATCATATTCGGCAGGAGCAACGGATGATATACAGGACGTGTTGGATGCAATTAAAAGGGCAGGCAATTATCAAAGCATTTACCTGGTAGGCTTTAGCCTGGGGGGGAATCTGGTACTTAAATACGGAGGAGAAAAAGGCCGGGACATCGACCCGCATATCAAAGGCATGGCAGCTATATCAGCGCCCTGTGATTTGCAATCTTCCTCGGTCGAATTGCTCAAATCAAAAAATTTCATTTTTAGTTTCAGATTTCTTACCATGCTGCGTAAAAAAATCAGAGAAAAAGCCGAGCTATATCCGGAAATGAAGAGTATTGACATCAAAGCCATCAAGAACCTGAAACAATTCGATGACCAGATCACGGCCCCATTGGCCGGTTATAAGGATGCCGAGGATTACTGGTACAAAGCTTCTTGTATCAGAGAACTTGACCAAATTGTCATTCCTGCTTACATCATAAACGCTGCGGACGATCCGATCCTGGGAAGTGAATGTTATCCTTACCAGATCGCTCGCAGCCATCCATTCATCTATCTCGAAGTTCCAGCGCGGGGCGGGCATGTAGGGTTTATGCATCGTCCCAATCAGAATGAATACTGGCATGAAACCAAAACGGCAGAATTCCTAATGCGGATCAATAACGATGACAAATAGAGAAGAGCTAATCAAAGAAAATACGAAAAATAATAGAGAGGATGATTATGAATGGCAAAAACATTGGAATTTTACTGTGTAACCTCCTGAAGCAC
>DAOTHZ010000121.1:0-1139 GCA_035447945.1 Syntrophomonas sp. | reverse complement strand
AAAAAGCTGCTGACCGGGTTTAAAGAAGAACAATATCGGGAATATGTAAAATAAAGCGTGCCGCTCAACCAATTTCATACGGGAAGCCGAAAGGGCAAGGTCATCAACACAGGAAAAACGTAACCGGGATGAGAACGGCCAACCCACATATAATAAAAACCGCGGCCGGGATCTCGCCAGTCAACCCGGATGAAATGAAAACCGCTGCGAAAACCTGAATCGCGTTGCGCATTTACAATTCAGGCAAGAGAACAAGTTTGGGGGGACAAAAGCATGGATAGCACAAATACAGGCATGAAACTGGCGACTTTGGCTGGAGGCTGTTTTTGGTGTTTGGTACCTCCGTATGCCGAACTGCCCGGGGTCATCAAAGTGGCAGCCGGTTATACCGGCGGCCATAAGGAAAAGCCCACCTATGAAGAGGTTTGTTACGGCAACACTGGACACATCGAAGCGGTGCAGATTCGCTATGATCCGCAGCGCATTTCCTATGATGAACTGCTGGATGTTTTCTGGCGTCAGATCGATCCTACCGATGCCGGAGGTCAGTTTGCTGACCGAGGCACATCCTATCGCACGGCGATTTTTTACCATGACGAGGAACAATACCAAAAGGCCCGGGAGGCTATCAGCCGAATCGATCAAAGCGGTCGTTTTACTGCTCCTGTGGCCACCCTGCTGTTGCCTGCCCAACCCTTTTACCCGGCGGAAGAGTATCACCAAGATTATTATAAAAAGAATCCTGATCATTACAACCGCTACAAGGCCGGATCGGGAAGGGAAGCATTCATTAAGAACTTCTGGACAGAAGCAGCCAAAATTCCTGACCCGGAGCATATGGCGGATCTGGCCAAAAAGCTGACCAAGCTGCAGTTTGACGTGACCCAGAACAATGCGACCGAACCGCCCTTTCGCAATGCCTATTGGGACAACCATCGAGCCGGGATTTACGTGGACATCGTCTCCGGGGAAGTTTTGTTCAGTTCACTGGACAAATTTGATTCCGGATGTGGCTGGCCCAGTTTTACCAAACCGCTGCGGAAGGATTCCCTGCAGGAGAAAAGCGACTTGAGTCATGGCATGCGTCGCAAGGAAGTACGCAGTCAGCAGGCTGACTCACATCTCGGTCATGTTTTTCC
>DAOTHZ010000120.1:0-4680 GCA_035447945.1 Syntrophomonas sp. | reverse complement strand
TGCTCTGTCCCACCCAGGCAAAGCGGGATGAGTTATTGCAAAGTCTGCGGGAGCAAGGAGTGGAAGCCAGTTTTCATTTTATCCCTCTGCACAGCTCGCCGATGAGCAGAAGACTAGGTTATGGCAAGGATGAATTGCCCGTCACGGAAGAGATCAGCCGCCGGTTAATCCGGCTTCCTATTTATCCGGATTTAAGTGAAGATGAACAAGCCTATGTGATTGAAAAGGTGCAGGAATGTCTGACCGGTTGGTAATAAAGGAGCAAATCAGGATGCCATCCATATCCGTTGTCATCCCGGTTTATAACAGTGAACACAGCCTGGCTGAACTGTATGCAAGGCTGGTTAGGGTGCTGGAATCATTGCAATGCGATTTTGAAATTATCTTGGTGGACGACTGCAGTCAGGATAACAGTCTTGAGATTATCAGGTCATTGCGCAAGCAAGATCCCCGGGTGGAGATGATTCAACTGGCCTGCAATCATGGACAGCATCTGGCCACCCTTTGTGGTATGCAATATAGTCGCGGCGCCCTGATTATTACCATGGATGATGATTTGCAGCAGCTTCCTGAAGAAATCCCGCTTTTGCTGGCCAAGATTGAAAGCGGCGGTTATGATGTGGTCTTTGCCGTCCCGGCGAGAAAAAAACAGGCTTTTTATCGCAATCTGGGCAGCCATTTGATGCAATCTTCCTTAACGCTGCTGTTTTCCAAACCGCGTGACATAGAAAGCAGCAGTTATCGGGTTTTAACCAGACCACTGGCGGAATCAATGCTCAACAACCAACCAAGATTTGTTTATTTTGCAGCCCTGATCTTTCAATATACCAACAATTCAGGTAATGTCACAGTTAAACATGAGAAACGCAAATATGGCAGCAGCAATTATACCTTGGCAAGTGCCCTGCGTCTGGCTTTGAACCTGTATCTCAACTATGCTTTTGCCAAGCCGCAGTCCAGCCGGCCATTTCATTTTGATATTGCCTGCCTGGAGGTAAACGGGGGGAACTGAAGTGAAGCTTCTCTGTCTGGGGGCCGGGTTCAATCAATTGAATGCGATTCGCAAGGCCAAAAGCAAGGGCTATACATTGGTGGTATCTGATTACCTGCCGGATGCGCCCGGCAAACGCTGGGCTGACCATGCAGAGCTGGTCAGTACCTTTGATGTGGAGGCTAACATTGAAGTAGCCAGAAAATACGGGGTTGACGGAGTATTTGCCATAGGCACCGATCAGCCGGTCTATACTGCGGCTTGTGTCGCCCAAGCCCTTGGCCTTGCGCATATGATCACGCCCTGGACGGCCCTGCGGGCTACCAACAAAAAATACATGAAGGAATGCTTTGCGGCCAACCACATACCCTGCAGCCGCCATTGTTTTATTCATAAAGACGAGCTTCAGGATTGGGAACATTTGCGAAAAAAACTATCACCATTACGGTTCCCGGCGGTGGTCAAACCGCTCGACAGTCAGGGACAAAGAGGGATCTTCAAATTACCAGCATTACAAGCCGGGATGGCGAATTATATGCGTCATACTTTTGCCTATACCCGCAGTGATGAAATTATTGTGGAAGAATTCTTTGCCGGGGATGAGATTACGGTCAGTGCCTGGGTGGACGAGGGGCAGGCAAAAACACTTATGGTAACCGATCGCCCATTGATTAATATCGAACCCCATCTGGGCACGCCTGATGGGCACGTATATCCGTCACCCTATTGGACTTCTCATCATACAGCCATTACCGAGCTGGTAAATAAAATATGTCGCAGCTTTGATATTCAAAATGGTCCGTTATATATACAGATGATGAGCAACGGCGGTGAATTTCAGGTGGTGGAAATAGCCTGCCGCATCGGGGGAGGCCATGAAGAAGAGCTGATTCCATTGGTGACTGGGATTGACGTAGTCGATCTATTTCTGGACCGTTCTGCAGGCAAAGCCATCAGCCTGACCAATTTTGATCCTGTCGATCCATCTGCCATCCGTAAAAATGCCATGGTGAAATTTATTGTCGCCCGCCCGGGAATGGTTGATCACTGCGGTGACTTGGAAAAAATAAAAACCCTGCCGGGCGTCGTCAATGCAGGATTTTATCATCCTGAAATGGAAAGAGTCGAAGAATTGGTAGACAGTACCAAGAGAATCGGATACTTGCTGATGGAAGGCAAGGACCCTATGGATTTGCAGCGCAAAACGAGATTTGCCTATCAACATCTGCAGGTTTTGAATCCGCAGGGGGAAAACCTGGTGGTGGATACCTGGGACGCCCACAGCATCTACCGAGTCTATCGTTGAAGAGGAGAGGGGAATGAGAATGAGAAACCGGGGGAAATACTATTTGGTACTTGTTTTAATCCTGTCGCTCATGATTGCGGGCTGCAGCAGCGGCAAGAATGAGCCGGACGGGTCATATGCGCCCCAACAAAAGGTCACCATTGCCATCCAATACGGACTGGCCTACGCTCCCCTGCAGATCGTTCAGCAGCAAAAATTGGTGGAAAAATACCTGCCCGGCACAGAAGTCATCTGGAAACAGCTGGGGACCGGTCCGGTCATCCGTGATGCCATGGTGGCCGGAGAAGTTGATATTGGATTTATGGGTATATCACCTTTTTTAGTCGGTTGGGACAAGGGGGCCCAATGGAAAATATGTACCGCCTCCGGCAGTCAGCCGGTGATCCTGGTGACCAATAAGCAAAATATCGGCAGCATTAAGGATTTTACTGTCCACGATAAAATCGCTACCCCGGCGCTGGCCAGTATCCAGCACATTTTACTGGCCATGCAAGCCGAAAAGGAATTGGGCAATGCCCATGCCCTCGACAATAATCTGTTGTCTGTCACCCATCCTGACGCCATGGCGGGCTTGCTGAGCAAAAAAGATGTCACCGCCCATTTCTCTTCTCCTCCTTATTTGTACAAAGAACTGCAGGATTCTGCCATTACGGAAGTGCTGGACGGGGAAGATGCGTTTGGCCAGGAATTCACCTTTATCTTTGGGGTAGCTACCGAAAAATTCCACGATGCCAATCCCAGCACCTACAACGCCTTTATTGGAGCCTTTAATGAAGCGGTGGCATTTATAAACAATCATCCCCAAGAGGCGGCAGCCATTTTGGCCCCGCAATATCAGTACAGTGAGGAAGAGACTTGGCGCTATCTAACCTGGGAGGGCACCAATTATTGTACCACCCCTTACGGGATCATGGGCGTGGCCGAATTCATGCACCAGCAGGGATTCATCAGCAAGATGCCTCAATCCCTGGAGGAAATTGCTTTTGAAAACGTACAGGCCGCCATCGGCAGCCGCTACGGTGAGAAATCCGTGATTGAGACGCTGCAGGAGAGACAAAATGCCGGTAAGAATGAATAAACTTTTGCAAAATAATTTATTTCAGAAAAGCCTGATCGTGATCCTGCTAATTCTGATCTGGGAAATGACTGCCCGCCTGGGTTGGGTCAATCAGCTTTTACTGCCGGGCTTCACCACTGTCGGCGAAACGTTTGCAGATCAGCTGCGCAATGGCAATCTGTATATCATGACCATGTTTTCTCTCTTGATGATCGTGAAAGGCATGCTGATATCCCTGCTCATGGCGCTGGTTTTGAGCTCCCTGGCGATGATGTTTCATTGGGCAGAAAACCTGGTCAATGTGCTCAACTCCATCTTTCATCCGCTGCCCGGCATCGCCCTGCTGCCCATTGCCATGCTGTGGTTTGGACTCAGCGAAGCCAGCATCATCTTCATTATCGTTCATTCCGTGGTTTGGCCGCTGGTAATTAATTTTTTGAGCGGTTTCCGCTCCATTCCGCCGACGATTATGGAAGCCGGCCGCAACATCGGGCTGCAAAGGGCCGGGTTGATCTGGGGGATTATGCTGCCGGCCGCTGCTCCTTACTTGATTTCCGGCATAAAAATTGGCTGGGCCCGGGCCTGGCAAGCGGCCATTGCCGGCGAGATGGTGTTCGGAGCGGTAGGCACGATCGGAGGATTGGGCTGGTATATTTTCAAAACCCGGTATGACTTTCATATTGCCGGTACTTTTGCTGCCTTGCTGACCATCATGGTGGTGGGCATTTTGATTGAGGAAGTCCTGTTTAAAAGCCTGGAAAAAGCCACCGTAAAAAAATGGGGCATGAGTATTTAGGAGGTTGCCGGCAAATGTTGCAGTTGGAGCAGGTAAACAAAAGATTTCTGCATAATGGGGAAGCGGTTCAGGTTTTGCAGGACATCAGTTTTACGGTGCCGCCCGGTGATTTTTTCTGTCTATTGGGACCATCCGGCTGCGGCAAGACTACGCTGCTGCGCTGTATTGGCGGTTTTGAGCCGATCAGCAGCGGTTCGATCAAACTGAACAATCACAGCATAACTGCGCCCGGGATCGATCGTATCATGGTCTTCCAAGGTTTTGATCAGCTTTTTGCCTGGAAGACCGTAGCAGCCAATATTGAATACCCGCTCAAAATCAACGGATTGGATCGGGCGCAGCGCAAGGACCGGGTCAGACAATACCTTTCCCTGGTTGGTCTGAGTGATTATGCCCGCTATTATCCCCATCAGCTGTCCGGGGGAATGAAACAGCGCACAGCCATTGCCAGAGCGCTGGCCTTGGAACCACGTTTGTTGCTAATGGATGAACCTTTTGGCAATCTGGATGCCTTGACCCGCCACAATATG
>DAOTHZ010000119.1:0-4767 GCA_035447945.1 Syntrophomonas sp. | reverse complement strand
CCCAGGGTTGATAAAACGCTGTCAGGGCGTTCCTTGATGATGATCCGCTTGATGGTTTCCAGTGTCATCGGCTCGATATAGATTTGATCGGCCATGGCATAATCGGTCATAATAGTAGCCGGATTGGAGTTGACCAGGACGACCTCCAGTCCCTCTTCTTTCAGGGCCCGGCAGGCTTGCGTCCCTGCATAGTCAAATTCGGCGGCCTGGCCGATGACAATCGGTCCCGAGCCAATCACAAGCACTTTTTTTATATTCTGGTTCAGCGGCATTTTGCTTTCTCCTCCCGCATGAGATCCATAAACTGGTCAAATAAATAGCAGGTATCCAGAGGCCCTGCTGAAGCTTCCGGGTGAAACTGGGTCGAAAAAGCCGGCATGTTTTTATACTCGATCCCTTCGCAAGTACCGTCATTGACATTGACAAAGCGCATGACCGCGTGGGAAGGAAGACTTTCAGCCACAACTGCATACCCGTGGTTTTGGCTGGTAATATATACTTTGCCTTGGTTCAAATCCTTGACCGGCTGGTTGGCTCCGCGATGACCGTATTTGAGTTTGGCGGTTTGCCCTCCCTGGGCTAAGGCCAGCAGCTGATGCCCCAGGCAGATCCCATAGATCGGCAGGCCGGTTTCAGTCAATCTGGCCAGTTCGCTGATAATCTCTGTATTGTCGGCTGGATCGCCCGGTCCGTTGGAAAGCATGATCCCGTCCGGTTTAAAACCCGCTATGGCTTGGGCCGTTGTATGGGAAGGTACTGTAATCACTTCACAGCCGCGTTTCAGCAACTCGCGGCGGATATTTTCCTTGGCTCCGAAATCCCACAGCACCACTTTAAAACCGCCCGGTTCTCCTTGTTCTATCGATATCTCGCTGCTGCTGACGTTCTCCACAGCATTTTCGATCCGGTAACTGCGGATTTCTGCCAGTATTTTATCGAGATCATCGATTTCCGAGGTGATTTTGGCATTCATGACCCCAACTTCTCTGATCACTTTGGTCAGTTCCCGGGTATCGATGCCATAGACACCGGGAATATTATGCCGCTTTAAAAAAGCGTCAAGCTCACCCTCACTGCGAAAATTGGATGGAACCTGACACCACTCACGAACTATATAGGCCTTAACTTTAGGGGAAGAATTTTCAAAGTCGGCGGGGATCACTCCGTAGTTACCAATCAAGGGAAAGGTTTGAATGACGATCTGACCGTAATAGCTGGGGTCGGTCAATGTTTCCAGATAACCGGTCATGCCGGTGGTAAAAACGATTTCACCGAGGATATCTCCTTCTGCCCCAAATGGTTTACCGCTGAAAACCTGCCCGTTTTCCAGAACAACAAAGCGGTTTGGTCTCATCCTGAACGCTCCTTTTCCTTATGACAGCATGGCGGAAGGATCACTGCCATTTCTTTTCAAGCTGCCACATTATAATGATGGTTTATGATAATACTATTTCTTCATGGCCAGGGACCTAATATTATCCCGAACAATTTTATCCATAATGGTTTCAATTTGCTTGCGGTCCAGGCCTGACTGGCAGTATAGCTTTATCATTTCGCGGCTGGCAAAATCAAACCTGGCCATTAATTCACCTATACTTGGTTTTATGTTGCCCGGCCACAGCTCAGCCATATTTTTCAGCCCTTGTCTGTAAACCCCGCAATACTTGCATAATTCGTATTCATGGCTTCTTTGCGCCCGGCAATATGTACACTGTTTACCAAATTCAAAGTGTTCATTCGGGGCATTTTTTCCGTTGCGCTCTTTCATTATTATCCCTCAAATCTATTTCTTCAGAGATACCATTTTTACCGGCCGCTATTGATCTATCTTCCGACATGGTCAGCTATTTGATCAAGCTGTCTCCGGTCAGATATCTATCCACGCTTCTGGCAGCCAATTTGCCTTCCTGGATCGCCCAGACGATCAAGCTTTGTCCCCTGCGCATATCGCCGGCGGCAAATACTTTTTCTGCACTGGTTTCGAATACTCCAAACTCAGCCTGGACGTTGCCATGCCCATCCCGGCTCAGTCTCATCTCTTCCGGAAGTTTATCTTCAGTTCCGACAAAACCCAGAGCCAGCAATACCAGATCGGCAGGCCATACTTTTTCACTGCCGGGTACTTCCATGGGCTCCAAACATCCGGAAGCATTTTTAAACCAATTGACTCCTACGGTATGCACTGCCCGTACCCGGCCGTGCTTGTCGCCCTCAATCTTTTTGGTGGCGAGCAGATAATGCCGGGGATCCTCGCCGCTGATGCTGATGGCCTCTGCCTGGCCGTAGTCCACTTTTTGTTTGCGCGGCCATTCCGGCCAGGGATTGGATGGTTTGATCCGCCGGTCCGGGGGTTCCGGCTGGATTTCAAACTGATAAACACTTTGGCATTTCTGACGGATGGCGGTGGCTGCACAGTCTGTCCCGGTATCTCCGCCGCCGATCACGATCACGTTTTTGTCGCGGGCATTGATAAAGAGGCTGTCATTTTTATTTTCATCCAACATGCTGCGGGTACTGCCTTTGAGAAAATCAAGCGCCAAATAAACGCCCTTGAGATCATGCCCCTCCACCTGTAAATGTCGGGGCTTGCCTGCACCGGCACACAAAAGGACCGCATCGAAATTTCCAGTCAGATCGGCAGCCGGCAGATCGGTGCCGATTTCCGTATTGAGCACCAATTTGATCCCGGCCGCCTGCATCACTTCGATTCGTCTGGCAATAATTTTCTTGTCCAGCTTCATGTTGGGGATTCCATAAACCAATAAACCGCCGGGACGGTCGTCACGTTCAAAAACGGTTACATCATGGCCGACCGCATTCAAATAATGTGCCGCAGCCAACCCGGCCGGACCCGAACCTACCACCGCCACTTTGCAACCGGTGGGAGTTCCCTTTACCGGTTTGACCCAACCTTGCGCAAATGCCATCTCGATGATTTCGTATTCAATATTTTTTATCGTCACCGGATCCCAGAGATACCCGACCGTACAGGCTCCTTCACAGGGTGCAGGACATACCCGGCCGGTAAATTCCGGGAACGGGTTGGTGCGGGTCAGTCTCTGGTAAGCTTCCTTCCATCGTCCTTTGTAAACCAAATCATTCCATTCAGGGATCAAATTATGCAGCGGACATCCGGAAGTCATCCCGTTTAACAGGATACCGCTGTGACAGAATGGAATGCCGCAATTCATGCATCTGGCTGCTTGCCTTTGTAGGGCTTTCTGATCCTGCGGCAGCCTGATATCATGCCAATCTTTAATCCGTTCTTCAGGAGCCCGTTGGGCTGATTCAACTCTGGAGTATTCTAAAAAACCGGTTGCTTTTCCCATCACTACCCCCCCTGGTTCCATTCCTGGCGGTCTGTCTGCCAACCTGTGGCCGATTTGACCGTCGTTTTCCTTTTTGGTTTGGCAATATTCCGGGCTATCTCCTGCATGATCTGTTTATATACGGTCGGTATTATTTTGGTAAAGCGAGGCAGATAATTCTCCCAATCTTCAAGCACCTTCTTCCCCAGCGGACTTGCGGTATAGCCAACATGATGGCGGATCATCGCTTTAACCTCATCAATTTCTTCCGCAGCTTCAAGCGGCTCAAGGAGTACCATGGCTTTGTTGCAGCGCGCCTCGTCAAAATCAAGCACATAAGCAATCCCGCCTGACATGCCTGCGGCAAAATTACGCCCGGTATGGCCAAGTATCACGACTTTCCCGCCGGTCATGTATTCGCAGCCATGGTCGCCAACGCCTTCCACTACCGCCTGGATGCCGCTGTTTCTAACGCAGAACCTTTCCCCGGCAATCCCGCTGATATAGGCTTCTCCAGCAGTCGCGCCATAGAAAGCGACATTGCCGACCAGGATATTTTGATCCGGTTCCAAGCCTGCTCCCCGAGGAGGATAAACGATGATCTTGCTACCGGACAAACCCTTGCCGATATAATCATTGGCGTCTCCCTCCAGTTCCAGCGTCATGCCCCGGGGGGTAAAAGCGCCGAAACTCTGGCCGGCGGAACCCACAAAGGTAAGCTTGATGGTATCATCGGGCAATCCGTTTTCCCCGAACTTTTTGGTGATCTCACTGCCGGTCATGGTACCTGCCACCCGGTCCACATTGTTTATCTTCAGCTTCGCCCGGATCGGCTTCCCTTTCTCCAGGGCCGGCTGGCACATCCGCAGCAGCTTGCGGGCATCCAGTGATTTCTCCAGCAAATGGTTCTGGGGCAGCATTTTTCTGCGGCCTACATCTGACCCGGCATACGGCTGGTAGAGGATCGGGGAAAGATCCAAATGGGAAGCCTTCCAATGTTTAACGTCTTTATTTTTCAGCTTGTCGGTGCGGCCGACCATCTCTTTTACGGTCCTGAAACCTAGCCGTGCCATAATCTCCCGCATTTCCTGGGCCACAAAGCGCATAAAGTGCTCCACGTGTTCGGGCTGACCGACGAAATTTTTGCGCAGCTTCTCGTCCTGGGTAGCAATCCCGACCGGGCAGGTATTGAGGTTGCAAACCCGCATCATCACACAGCCCAGCGCAATCAGCGGAGTGGTGGCAAAGCCAAATTCCTCCGCGCCCAGCATGGCGGCAATGACCACATCACGACCAGACATCAGCTTGCCGTCGGTCTCCAGGGTAACCCGATCCCGTAAGCGATTAAGCACCAAGGTTTGGTGGGTCTCTGCCAGACCAAGTTCCCAGGGGAGGCCGGCATTCCTGATGCTGGTGCGGGGTGCAGCACCGGTTCCGCCGTCGTAGCCGCTGACCAGGA
>DAOTHZ010000118.1:0-4769 GCA_035447945.1 Syntrophomonas sp. | reverse complement strand
GCCCATCCCAACATAGGTGTGATCCTGATGGATGAGCGGGAAGACAGCAATACGGTAAAACAGGCTATGATGGCCGGAGCCCGGGATTTTATCCCCTGGGAAAACCTGAAGGCAGAGGAACTGTCACAGTCAGTGCGGCGTTTATATCAGGAATCCAAAGCCCGCGCCGCCAGTCTGCATACCATAAAGTCCGATGCCAGGGAACAAAACGTCAAATCACCCCAGGTAGTCACCATATACGGAGCCAAAGGCGGGACCGGAAAGACTACCCTGACCGTCAATATGGCCGTTGCCATAGCCCGGGCAGCCAAACGCCGGGTGGTGATCATCGACCTCAATCTGCAGTTCGGCGATGTAGCCGTTTATATGGATGCCAAACCACGGCGGACCATTGCCGAGCTGGTCCAGGAACGCAGCCAATGGGACGGCCCGCTGGTGAACAGCTACCTGATCGAACATTCTTCCGGGGTGAAAATACTGCCTGCCCCGCTGCGCCCGGAAGATGCTGAATTGGTCAGCGCTGATCACGTGGAAAAGATTATTGCCATCCTGCGTGAATCTTACGATTTTATCATTATTGATTCTTCGCCCTATATGTCTGATGCCCTCCTGTCAGCGCTGGACACCTCCAATCAGATCATCTTCCTGATGACCATGGACCTGCCGGCGGTGAAAAATGCCAAACTGGGCCTGAGGTTACTGACAGGATTAAACCACAGCGGCAAAACCAAGCTGGTTATCAACCGCGGCTCAAAACAGTTCGGCATCGACTTAAAAGATATCGAAAAGACCATCGACTTTCTGGCAGCGGCTGAAATACCCAGTGAAGGCAACACCGTGGTCAATGCCGCCAACAAGGGCATACCCTTTATCATCAGCAGCCCCCAGTCCGCCGTCAGCAAAGCGGTGGAAAATGTCGCCCGGATGGTGGTAGAAGACACCGGATACCAGAGCGATCTGAAGGTGAAGCAGGAGCGGGGCAGCCAGGGAATATTCAAAAAAAAGCTGTTTAGATAGGAGTGAAGCATATGTCACTGGCACAAAGACTGCAGGGCAGCCAGGCAGCGGTAATGAAAGACAATTTCCCTTCAAGCCTGCAGGAGAACAGCATCGCAGAAGAAAAGAGTGACAAATATGCTGAATTAAAGGCCAGGATCCATCTGGAAGTCATCGATAAAATTGAAGAGGACATGAAACAGGATGACCTGACCAATGAGATGCTGAAAAAGAAAACCAGGGAGATCATTTTCCGCCTGCTGGAAAGAGATGCGGTCAATCTGCCCTTTTCGGAACGCCAGATGATTGCCGCTGAATTGATGGATGATGTTTTGGGTCTGGGACCCATTGAAAACCTGCTCAAGGACAATGAAGTGACAGAAGTCATGGTCAACGGACCCAAACAGGTATATGTGGAACGCGGCGGCAAGCTCTACCTGACCGAGGTAAAGTTCCGCGACGACGAACATGTCATGCACATCATCGATAAAATTGTATCGCCCATCGGCCGGAGGATAGATGAAGGCCAGCCCATGGTGGATGCCCGTCTGCCTGACGGCTCCCGTGTCAATGCCATTATTCCGCCCCTGGCCTTAAAGGGGCCCAGTATCACCATTCGTAAGTTTTCCAACAATCCATATAAGATCCATGATCTGATCCGCTTCGGCACCCTGACTCCGAAAATGGCGAAATTACTGGAAGCCGCCGTTAAGGCCCGGCTGAATATCATCATTTCCGGCGGCACCGGCAGCGGGAAAACTACCCTGCTCAATGTTCTGACCGGCTATATCCCGGAAAACGAGCGCATCGTTACCGTGGAAGACGCGGCGGAACTGAAACTGAGCCAGGACCATGTGGTGAGTCTGGAATCCAGAGCCGAGAATATAGAGGGCAAAGGCGCAGTCACCATTCGTGATCTGGTGCGCAACTGCCTGCGTATGCGCCCTGACCGCATCGTAGTCGGCGAGGTCAGGGGCGGGGAAGCCCTGGATATGCTGCAGGCCATGAATACCGGGCATGACGGTTCCCTGACCACCGGCCACGCCAACTCACCCAGAGATATGCTGGCCCGTCTGGAAACCATGGTGCTGATGGCCGGTATGGAACTGCCGGTCAAAGCCATCCGCCAGCAGGTGTCATCCGCCATCGACCTGGTGGTGCAGCAGAGCCGTCTGCGGGACGGCAGCCGTGTCATCACCCATATTACTGAACTGCTGGGAATGGAAGGCGATATCATCCAACTGCAGGATATCTTTGTTTTTGAACAGAAAGGTGTGGACAAAGACGGCAAAGTGGTGGGCAGCCACCATGCCACCGGCATCACGCCCAAAGTCCTTGCCCGGATCGAGGCGGAAGGCGTTCACCTGGATAAGGAAATATTTCATCCCGACAGAAATGATTAAGGGGATATGATTTATGGAAACCATCATCAGCGCAATGATATTTCTGGCCGCCAGCGGCTTCGTTATCGGTCTGCACCGTTTGAGCGGGGAGAAAAAGGAACAGCTCAACAAGCGGCTGGACAGCATCAACCAATCCTTAAAGGATGAAACGGCGGATCAAACAGAAGGCAAGTCCAGGTTCGATATGAAAGCACTGTTTAGTGCCATGGGCAAAAGCTTTGTTTCCCTGTCCTTCACCAAAAATATTGAAGGGGAACTGGCCAAAGCCGACGTGTTGATGCGCAGTGAAGAATTTATCGGCCTCAATATTGTTACCACCATTTTAGGCGGATTCGCCGGCACCCTGCTGCTGGGATTCGGCTCAGCGCCAGTCATTTTTGCCTTGCTGGGAGCGTTTGCCCCCTGGTTGTTTTTAATGTGGAAGAAGCAGCAGCGCGCTGCCATTTTAAACAGCGAGATCGCTGATTCCCTCACCGGTATGTCCAATTCCCTTAGGACCGGATACAGTTTTCAGCAGGCCATGGATATGGTCAGCAAGGAGACCGCCGGTCCCCTGGCCACGGAATACCGCCGTACCCTGCGGGAGATCAACCTGGGGGTCACCACCGAGCAGGCCTTGCACAACCTGATCCAGCGGGTGGGAGATGATGATCTGGAACTGATGATCGGGGCGGTCCTGATCCAGCGGCAGATCGGCGGCAACCTGGCTGAGATATTTGACAACATTGCCGATACCATCAAGCAGCGCATCCGCATGCGGGGCGAAGTGAGGGCTCTGACTGCCCAGGGAAGAGTCTCCGGAATAATAATAGGAGCCTTGCCCATCGGTTTACTGTTGATCCTGATGGCGATCAATCCGGATTATATGGGTGTACTTTTTGCCAGCAAAACCGGATGGTATATCCTGGGCGGAGCTGCCGTTTCCGAGACAATAGGATTTATAGCCATCAAAAAAATCACTGATATCAAGCTGTAAGGAGGAGAAGAGATGCTGTTCGTCACCATAACCGTATTTGCCTGTATATTCTGTTTGTCCCTGGCATTCATGGACCGCTGGCTGGCACCGGTATTGGACAAGAAACGGCGCCTGCAGGATATCAAAAAGCAGACCGCAGTCCAGGTCCAGGGCGGGTTCCAGGAAGAACTGCAGATGAACATCAATGAGCGGATCTTCAAGCCCCTGCTGGCAAAAATATCGACCCTGACCCAGAAATATACCCCGGTCAAACAAACCGGTTTTATCGAACAAAAGCTTGATTACGCCGGACACCCCTTCGGGTGGAAAGCTTCCGACTTTATTGC
The DNA here is from genome assembly GCA_035447945.1 of Syntrophomonas sp. Lineage (GTDB taxonomy): Bacteria > Bacillota > Syntrophomonadia > Syntrophomonadales > Syntrophomonadaceae > Syntrophomonas_B. The sequence continues at coordinate 1,068 of DAOTHZ010000118.1, read as the reverse complement.
CGCTCAATACGCCTCCGCATTCGGCCTGGGGATCCTGGCCGGAGCGTCAAGTTTGTTCCTGTTTTACAGCAGCCTTTCCAATGCAATAATGGCGCTGTTACTGGGATTTATTTTCGGCTATTTAATCATCGATATATTTCTTAAACGCACCATCAGCAGCCGGCAGGAGGCTATCAGACATGAGCTGCCCGATGTCCTCGACCTGCTTACCATCAGCATGGAAGCCGGCCTGGGTTTTGACGCATCCATGCAGCGGGTGGCGCAGAGATCCTCCGGCCCGCTGGCAGCGGAATTCCATCAGACCCTGCAGGAAATGCGCATGGGCAAGACCCGGCGGGATGCATTAAAAGACCTGGGAGAACGAAATGGCGTTGATGATCTGAGCAAATTCACCGATGCCATCATCCAGGCTGACAAACTGGGCGTCGGCCTCGGCAACGTCATGCGCGGCCAGGCCGACCAGATGCGGGTGCTGCGCCGTCAGCGGGTAGAGGAAAAAGCCATGAAAGCCCCGGTAAAAATGCTGCTGCCTCTGGTATTGTTTATATTCCCCACCATCTTTGTCGTTATTTTAGCTCCGGCCATCATTCAGATGCTGGATACCTTTTAATATCGGCAGGAAAGGAGGCATGAAAAATGAGCAAAGTCTATTGCCAGGTTTACCGAACAGAGAATCACCGGTTGATCGCCGACCAGGTGGAAGTGGCCTGTTCTTTCTTCTCCCGGCTGCGCGGTCTCCTGGGACGGACAAAAATGACCGCCGGTTCCGGCCTGATTTTACAGCCCTGTTCCTCCATCCACTGTTTCGGCATGAGATTTCCCATTGATGCCATCTTTTTGGATCGCCAGCACCGGGTGATCACCATCAAGGAAAACATGCCTCCCGGCTCCTGGGCCTCCCAGGAACTGGCTTACTCCGTCCTGGAACTGTGCGCCGGGGAAGCCCGCAAGCATCAGATCTCCGTCGGAGAACAATTAAAGCTGTTTTATCTGTCGTAGCAGGGAACATCTCCGGCAAAATTGAGTTTACACGGAATCATTAAAGCAGGAAGATCTCATATTCATCAT
>DAOTHZ010000117.1:0-4773 GCA_035447945.1 Syntrophomonas sp. | reverse complement strand
GGAGGATACGAAATGAAAAAGTCTATTGTGTTGTTGGGTTCATTATTGGTACTGCTTTTATTTTCAGTGACAGGTTGTTCGTCTGCCCAAAAGGATGATGCCACTGCCAACAAAGAAAGTGTCCCGCAGTTGAAAATAGGCATCGTGCAAATCGTTGAACATCCCTCTCTCAACACCATCAGGGAATCATGCGTGGCACAATTGGTGCAAAACGGTTTCAAAGACGGGGAAAACGTGGTGATTGATTACCAGAATGCGCAGGGTGATCAAACCAATTTGAAAACCATCTGCCAAAAGTTTGCCAATAATCAATATGATATGATCATTGCCATTGCCACCCCCTCAGCACAGGCTGCGGTGGGAGAAACCAGCGAAATTCCGATCGTATTTTCTGCTTGTACTGATCCCATCGGTTCAGGACTGGTTGATAATCTTGAAAAACCGGGCAAAAATGTGACCGGTACATCGGATGCGGTATCCGCAGAAAAAATCATGGAGCTGGCCCAACGGATCACCCCCGGCATTAAAACCATCGGGGCTTTATACAGTTCCAGTGAAACCAATTCCATTTCGGTGGTTAACAACCTAAAAGAGTATGCGAAGAAAAACGGCATGACGGTGGTGGAAGCAACCGTAACCAATTCTTCAGAGGCCCAGCAGGCCGCCAGCTCGCTGGCAGGGAAAGTCGATGCAATGTTCTCCCCCATAGACAACACGATTGCCTCGGCCATGCCGATTGTTGCCCAGGTTGCCAGCAAAGCCAAAATCCCTTTTTATGTGGGTGCAGACTCCATGGTAAAAGACGGTGGACTGGCTACTTATGGGATAAACTATCCCGTTCTGGGACAGGAAACCGCCAATATGGCGGCTGAAATTCTAAACGGCAAAAAACCTGGCGACATTGCCGTGAAAACCATGACTGACATGGATATCTACCTCAATCAGGCTACTGCCGATGCACTTGGCATAAAAATCCCTGACGATGTACAAAAGGAAGCAGCCCAGGTATTCGGCAAATAACTTATTAGGAGTCTTTCAAATGACCTTCTTGGCTTTGCAGGGTTCAATCGAATTAGGAATCATCTATGCCCTTATGGCACTTGGCGTTTTTATTTCTTTCCGAACACTTAATATGCCAGACCTGACGGTGGATGGCAGCTTCGTTCTGGGAGCTGCCTGTTCCGCTACTTTTTGCAGTCTGGGCCACCCGTTGCTGGGTATCCTGATGGCAATCCTGGCCGGCTGGCTGGCCGGTTCGGCTACCGCCCTGCTGCATACCAAGCTGAAGATCCAGCCCCTGTTGGCCGGTATTCTGATGATGCTGGCTCTTTATTCGGTAAACCTGCGGGTCATGGGCGGCAGGGCCAATATTGCCCTGGTCAACAACACCACGCTGTTTGATTCTTTTCCCGGACAAACCATGGAGCAATACGCCGGGGTCATTCTTCCAATTGTATTATTATTGCTGGCATTGTGGTTGCTCTACTGGTTTTTACAGACACGTTTCGGTCTCGTCCTGCGGGCTACCGGTGACAACGATCAAATGGTCCGGGCGGTGGGCGTCAATACCGATACTACCATCCTGATCGGCATGGCCCTGTCAAACAGTCTGGTTGCTCTTTCCGGGTCGCTGATCGCCCAGTATCAGAGCTTTGCTGATATAAGCATGGGAGTGGGCATGGTAGTCATCGGCCTGGCTTCGGTCATCATTGGTGAAGTATTGTTTGGTATAAAAAGTCTGTTGCGTCGTTTAATCGCCGTTATTTTAGGGGCCATCCTCTATCGTCTGGTAATTGCCATCGCTCTGGAGATGGGTATGCCGGCCACGGATTTAAAGCTGATCTCAGCTGCCATCGTCGCCTTGGCATTGTCGGCACCGGTTATCAAGGAAAAATTGGCAGCCATGAAAAGACGTCATGCCATGCGGGAAGGAGGCGACCGGAATCATGCTTAAAATATGCGCGGTCAGTAAAATTTTCAACCCGGGTACGGGCATGGAAAACCATGCCCTGAAGGATATCAATCTAATGGTCGCTGAGGGTGAGTTTGTCAATATAATCGGCGGCAACGGGGCCGGCAAATCAACTCTGCTCAATTGCATTGCCGGTCTTCACGAGGTGGATTCAGGCAGCATTGGGCTAGATGGCATGGATATTACCTTTTGGCCGGAATACAAGCGTTCTGCTTATATCGGCCGGGTTTTCCAGGATCCTTTGAAAGGAACTGCCTTTGACATGACCATCGAAGAAAATTTATCCATGGCTTACGCCAAGGGAAAAATCAGAGGATTGCAGCGCGGGATCAATAAAAAGGATCAACACATTTTCCGTGAACACTTGGCACGCCTGGATTTGGGATTGGAAGATCGCTTAAAACAAAAAGTCGGTTTATTGTCCGGCGGGCAGCGCCAGGCCCTGACCCTGCTGATGGCGACCATTGTCAAGCCCGAACTGTTACTGCTGGATGAACATACTGCTGCCCTTGATCCCTCCATCGCCCGGAAAGTATTGCAAATCACCCGTGAAATCGTGACTGAATACAAGCTTTCCACAATCATGGTCACGCATAATATGAAAGCCGCACTGGAATATGGCACCCGTACCATCATGATGCACGAAGGCCGGATTATATTGGATTTAAGCGGCGAGGAAAGAAACGCCATGACCGTGGAAGGTCTGATCGAGTTGTTCGGCAAAAAAAGCGGTACCGAGCTGGATAACGACCGCCTATTGCTAAATTAACGGGTAATCATTAATTTTCATTGCCATCAGTCCGTTTAGATGATTTTGTCTGCGGTTCGCTTCGCATGAAAACTTTTTATCCTCCACTATAACCGAGCAGCTTTAGAAACAGTTTGGTTAATTTGGGATCAAACTGGGTTCCGCTGCAACGAGCAATTTCCTCCAGCGCTTCCTGGGGAGAAACGGCTTTGCTGTAAGGCCGGTCATGGGTCATCGTATCGTAGGCATCCACCAGGGCAATTATGCGACATTCCAAGGGAATTTGTTCCCCCTGCAATCCAAATGGATAACCGCTCCCATCCCAATACTCATGATGCTTCAAAATTAAATCGGCCAGAGAACTTAATTCCGGAGAAGCCAGGGCAATGCGCTGCCCGATTTCACTGTGTCGTTGCATCTCCCTGTACTCAGCCTCGGTCAGCTTGCCTTTTTTAAATAGAATTCGATCGGGAATACCGACTTTGCCAATATCATGAAACCGTGCCAACAATTGCAGATTGGTCAGCGTACTTTCCGAGAGCTTCAATTCTCTCCCCAATAGATCAACCAGCCTGCTCATGCGCTCTCCATGACCGTCGGTCAAATTGTCCCTGGCCTGCAGTGCCTTCAAGAGCGTATTCACCACTGCACTGTGGGCACTGCCGCTGGTCTGCAGTTTGGTTCGGTACATGCGATTGTCAGCTTCCTTGAACGTATCCCGCAAGCTAGAACGGTTGTCTTTGCGGATTGCCTTGCCCATGGATACGCTCAGGGGCAGCGCAGGATTGATTTGATTGTACTTCTGTATGGTAGTAATAACCTGACCAGCGATTTTATCCATCACCTGGTTATTGCTCTCTGGCAGTAAAACAGCGAATTCGTCTCCCCCTACCCGGGATACAATATCACTGCTGCGAAAACAGCTTTGCAGTATTTGGGCGAAGTTTTTTAACAAACGGTCACCCGCTTCATGCCCCATCGTATCGTTCACCAATTTGAGGCCATCGAGGTCAAACATTATCATGCCCACCGGATTAAAACGCCCGTTTTCCAGGCGAATTAATTCTTCTTCGAAATAAGTCCGGTTATACAAGGAAGTCAAAGCATCATGCGTGCTTATATAACGAAGTTCCTGTTCCAGCTGTTTGCGGTCGGTTATATCCCGACTGCTGAGAATAATGCCGCTCACCTTGCCATCCTGCCAAATTGGATTGCCGACCGTTTCCGTCCATACATAATGCCCGTCCCGATGCCGGCAGCGATGATGCGTGATCCCTGTTCTTCCCGTTTGCAAGGATTTCTTCAGGGCATCCGTTACCTGGGGAAGATCCTCGCAATGAACCAGATCTGCCAATGTAATGGTCATCATTCTTTGGTCCGTATAGCCCAATACCTTATAGTGGGATGGACTGGCAAAAACAACGTTGCCATGGCAATCCAATTCACTGACCAAATCTGACATGTTATCGGTAATGCGACGCAAGTTGCGTTTGCTTTCAATAACCGCATCGGAATTCTTGTCACGTAAAATTTCAAGCGCTGCAATCACATGGCCATGGTCATCAAAAACAGGAGATGCCTGTGACCAATAAAAGACCTCATTGACCCTTGACATTAATTTTATGGTCCCGTCCCCATAATAATTCATATCGCTTTTTTGGAATGGTCGTTGATACTCTTTTTCCAGTTCAGGATTTAAAACCAGATCCACCAGCATGAGGCAAGGTTCTCCAAAAAAAGGGACTGCATAAAAGCGCTCTGCCTTGCCAATGGCCTGCGCACGCGGAACAAGTGTAATTCTTTCCATCGCCGCATTCCAGGCAATAATACGATGATCACGATCGATGGCAAAAACTGCGTCAGGAAGAGCATCCAGAACCCCTGAGCAAAGCATTGACTGGGAGATTTCCATTTCGGTCTCCTTGTAATGTTTATTTAGGTGATACCCAATAAATTCAATTACACTATTCTTGAACCTTGTATCATTTTCCTTCATTGAGAAAGTTTATTCAACAATGTTTGGACTGTCTTAAAAAAACTCAGGATTTCCACC
>DAOTHZ010000116.1:0-4793 GCA_035447945.1 Syntrophomonas sp. | reverse complement strand
TGCCGGTGGCGCCCTGGAAGTCTTTGGTCTGAGCCAGGGCATCTCTGATCTTGATTGAATCAGCGGTATCGGCTCTGGTGATGGCATCCAGGGCCAGCTTGTACGCATCATAGCCCAGGGCGGCGAAAGCATTGACTTCCTTGTCGGGATACGCTTTCTTGTACTCGTTCAGGAATGTCGTTGATTCCTCTGTTACCGGCTGTTCAGCGGTAAAATGGGTACTGAAATAAATATCCTTGTAATCTTTAACCTGATCCAGGAATTCCTGGGCTTCCCAGGTGTCTCCGCCCAACATGGGGGCGTTGATACCCATTTCACGTGCTTTGGCGACCATCAGGCCGCATTCCAGGAAGTTGCCGGGGGCAAAGATAACGTCAGGATTCTTGGATTTGGCTTCGGTCAGCTGCGCGGAAAAATCCTTGTCGCCGGTATTGTAGTTCAGCTTGGCCAGAATGGCTGCATCACCATTGGTGGCTTTGAAGGCTTTTTCAAAGTAATTGCTCAGACCTACTGAATAATCCTGTTGTACGTCCTGAATAATAACAGCGGTTTTGGCATTCAGGGTCTGACTGGCATAATTGGACATAACGGTTCCCTGGAAGGGGTCAATGAAACAAACTCTGAAGTAGTATTCGTTGCCGAGGGTGACTGCGGGATTGGTGGGGGAACAACCGATTACCGGCACCTGGGCATCCTGGGCTACCGGGCCGCCGGCCATGGAAACGGAACTGCCATAACTGCCAATGATCACGTTGACTTTGTCTTGGTCTACCAGGCGGGCTACGGCATTGGCTGCTTCTTGTTTTTCACTCTTGTTGTCAACAACGACCAATTCCACTTTTTTGCCCAGTACTTCGGGATAGAGCTGGTTGGCCAATTTGATTCCTTCGAGCGTCATTTGTCCGCCGGCTGCGTTTGTGCCGGTGAGCGGCTCATAAACACCAACCTTGATGACTTCGGGTGCCGCTGACTGATTCTGGTCGTCGGCTTTTTGGCCACAACCAGTGACGGCCAACGCAGCGATCATGATGACAACCAGCAGGAATGCCCATTTCTTGTTTACTCTCTTCAAAAATACCTACCCCCCAATAAATTTTTTCCGAATTGTGCCTTCTTGTTTTTTATGAGAAGACACATTTTCTGAATTAATACTATCATTTTGTATACAGTAAATCAATTTATGCATTTCTGAAAACGATGCGGTTTTACATGATCCCGTATTCGTTTAAACGCCGGTACAGTGTACGGCGGGACATGCCAAGTGCTTTGGCTACTTCCGTTTTATTGTACTTGTACTTGGCCAGACTATCCAAAATCAGTTGTTTTTCTACCACCGCAACGGTTTGGGTCCCCGGGTCGGAGGGCAGACTGACTGCTTTGGGGGTGATATACTGACTGACCAGATCATACGTGATTTCATGATGGGGTGCCAACTGGGTCGAACCTTCAATAACGTTCTGCATTTCCCTGACATTGCCGGGCCAATCATAGTTCATAAAGGCATCCTCTACCTCCGGTGACAAGGACATCAGCGGCCGGTTAAAGCGGCGGCAGGTTTTTTTCAAAAAATTTTCCGTCAGCGGCATGATATCTTCCGGTCTTTCCCGTAATGGCGGGATGGTTATTTTGATAACGCCCAGGCGATAGAACAAATCACGCCGGAAGCGGTTACGTTCAATCTCGGTTTCCAAATCTTTGTTGGTGGCAGCGATCACGCGCACATTGACGGGAACCAGCTTGCCTCCGCCCAGCCGCATGACTTTCTTTTCTTCCAGCACGCGCAAGAGCGATGCCTGCAAATCGAGCGGCATATCGCCGATTTCATCAAGGAAGATGGTGCCTTGGTCAGCCAACTCAAACTTGCCGATGTTGCCGCCTTTACGGGCGCCAGTAAAAGCACCGTCTTCATAACCAAACAACTCGCTGGCAATCAGATCGCGCGGCAGTGCGGCACAGTTGATGGCCAGGAAGGAATTGTTTTTGCGGGGACTGGCATTATGCATGGCCTGGGCGATGATGTCCTTGCCGGTCCCGCTCTCGCCCAGCAGCAATACATTGGATGAGGAAGAAGCGGCTGCCTTGGCGGTTTTGACATACTGCAGGGATTTGGGATCTTTGGCGATAATATCATCAAAGGTGACTTTGGCACCGCCGCCGATATAGTTGCGCACCAGTCGGTTGATGTGATGGCTTTCGCGGACAATCACCACGGAGCCTCCGTCCGTCATGTCAACATTTTTCAGCGGATTGCAGGTGACGTTGCAGTGAATTGTTTCCTTACCTATTATAAGCGTGAAATTCTCATCGGTGGTGGTGTGTCCTTGGGTGATTTTATTGATAAAATAATGATTCTCCTTGTTGTGTCCAAAGAATTCATAAATGTTGTGATCAATGATTCGCAATTTATCCAGTTTAAAGATCCGTGCGCAGTTTTCGTTCATATAGGTAATGTTGCCGTTATAATCCAGCGTAAAGAGCCCTTCCGCCATGGAATCCATGATCAATTCATGATAGCGTTTGGCGCGTTCCATGGCCATGGTGTATTTGATATGCTTGCTGGCTGCCACCACCATGCCCAAAGTGTGACTGTTGACCTTGCTGTAGGGTGCCACCATGCCCAGCCCGCCAATGATCCTGCCCTGGTCAATCAGCGGCGCACAGGAGCAGGCAGCGACGTGGGAAAACAAACAAAAGTGTTCATAACCAAATACGGAAATCGGTTTGGCCAAAGCGATGGCCAGGCATCCCGCATTGGTGCCGACCAGTTCCTCGCCCCACATCGAACCTTCGACCAAATAAGCATTGTCGGACCAGGCCAGGGACTCAGCATCACCCACCGTTTTCAGCAGACACAGATTGGCATCGGACAATACCACCACGAAACCCGTGCCGGCAACAAATTCATACAGGCTGGACATGACCCGGTCGCTGGCTTGAATCAGATTGGCGACATTGTCCTGGGCCTGTTTCAATTCATAGCGCGTACAGATATAAGGGTTTTCCCGCAATTGCGGATTGAGATTGTAATCGTAGCAGCGTTCCCAGGAGTCTCTGACTTCCGGGCGCAGGCTGTTGCGGAGTTCAGGCTTGAGGTGCAGTTCTTTCCATTGGCTGCGGACTTCCCATTTGGTCATGATTGATTCTCCTTTTTGACGGGGAATAATAACGTTGCCGTTCATTATTCAATATAGCACTTGTCGCTTCGCGGCACAATATGGTACATGATGTAAACCAGGGTGACGTAAGCGGTCATTGAGCATTGACAAGAAATCCCGATTTATCAAGGAATGTTGAAATATTTGTCATGGCACAAATATTGCGAACAAGTATAAAGGAGAATACAGAATATTGGCAAAAACGGGTTCATGAAATCCCTTAATGTATCAGAATGACACAAATATGGGACTTCGTCATATCCTGTGGCTGCTGTCTTGCGTTGTGAAGTTGATTTTTGTTGTAAATAACAAATCATCTGACGAAAATGCATCGGTATCTGTATAATGGAAATAATACTGCAATTAAAAAAATGAAATGGGGGTATCAAATCGAAATGGAAGAGTACAAAAGCTTGTTATGGGAAATGATTGAACCAGGTATCGGTCTGCTGACTTTGAATCGTCCCGATTACTACAATGCCGTGGACGGAGACATGATGGTCGAGCTGGAGAACTTCTGGCTGCGCCGGCTGAACGACGAAGCCACCAAAGTCATTATTCTCAAAGGGGCAGGAGAAAAAGGCTTCTGTGCCGGACTGGATATGAAATGGGCCATCAAAGACTCCCAGGCCAATGTCGGCAATGTATGGGCCAACTTCCGTTTCCAGGCGCGGCTGGCACGGATCAACCTGGCAATGCGCAGAGCGCCGCAGCCGATCATTGCCATGGTCCATGGCGCAGCGGCAGGAGAAGGCTTCAGTTTTACCCTGGCCTCAGATATTCGTGTCATCACCCCTGACGCGCGTTTTTGCGCGGCTTACATCAATATCGGCTTGGGCGGGGCAGACATGACCTGCAGTTATTTCCTGCCCCGACTGATCGGCGCCGGGCGGGCTTATGAATTTATGTACACCGGTGAATTTATGTCTTCCGAAGAGGCTTGGAATTTAGGCCTGGTAAGCAAAATCGTGCCCCGGGAAGAGCTGTATGAGGCAGCCCTGACCTATGCCCGCAAGCTGATGACGAAAAATCCGATGGGTCTTTATCTCACCAAGGAAGCCATCAACATGAATCTTGATGCAGGCGGATTGGAACAGGCGATTTGCATGGAAGACCGCAACCAGGTCATGCTGACCCTGGCATCTGGACTGAAATCAACCGTATAATCTCACCAATCATTTATAAAAAAAATGAATAGCGGCATTTTGCCAGATTGGCACACAACGGGTCAATCTGGCAAATTCGTTTTCTGGCAGGTTGTTTTTATCACGTAATATTTGCGCAGAAAAGACCGGCGCAAAATTTCTTTAGGGGACCCGAAGGGGGTTGGTACCTGAGAAAAATTGAACAAGGAGCACTGGAGAGCGGATTATTGGTGATGTATGGCACCGAATTTGCATTATATCAGGCTATATTCGTTTAACGTATATGTAATTATCATGAGTGTTATTTATACGCAACATCGTTGGGAGGGATGAATGACAGGTTTGGCGCCAGATCATCGGCTGACCGGTGGTGTAGGCGATTCATTTCGGGAAAAGACAATAAAGTGTGGGAAAACGCAAACAGAAAGGAAGTATACGAGTGTCATACAAATATTCATATAACACCAGAGATATCAAATTTATTTTAAAAGAA
>DAOTHZ010000115.1:0-4818 GCA_035447945.1 Syntrophomonas sp. | reverse complement strand
TCCCGGAAAAAAACTACTGACCGTGTCACTTGACGGAGAGGTTTTGTTAAAAGACTTTCAAATTGAAAGTGATATACAGGCATCAAATAACCACACCGGGTTCAGGGCATGGAACAATTCACCAGCGACAATTTATGATTTGACAGTGGAATGAGGAACGCTTTATGTTGAATCGATGGTTACGTTTAAAGTCTGGTATTCAGCTCAATAAACGACTGACGAGAGAGCAAAAAATCAAGGCCTACCAAGCCATAAGCGACCTATCCAGACCCACCTATCCGTTTTATTTGATGGTGGTTTTATCAACTGTCATTGCTTCATTTGGGCTTTTGGTTGGCAGTACGGCAGTTGTCATCGGGGCGATGCTGGTAGCTCCGTTGATGGGGCCGATTTTTGGCATTGGCTTGGGCCTGTCCAGTGGTGATCGTAAGCTGATAAAAAATGCTGTGTTTTCCGAAACTATCGGCGTTATTCTGGCAGTTATGATTGCCGTTTTGATAGGGTTGATCCCTATTCGTCTGGGGTTGAGTCCGGAGATTTTATCACGAACCCAACCTAATACATATGATATTATCATTGCGCTTTTTTCTGGTTTTGCCGGTGCTTATGCATTGGTTGACGAGAAAATTGGCTCAGCTTTGCCGGGTGTGGCTATTGCAACGGCGCTGGTACCTCCCCTGGCAACCTGCGGCATCTGTCTGGCGCTCCAGCAATGGACGATGGCGGGTGGGGCATTTTTGCTGTTTTTCGTAAATTTTCTGGCCATTGAACTGGCGGCGGCCATCACTTATTTTGCCTATGGTCTGGTGAGGATATCCGCAGAGGATAAATCTTCACTGCGCTCATTTCTGCAAAAATTCTGGTTGAGTCTCACCATTCTGGCTTTAATCGCAGTTTTTATGACCAGGAGTCTGCAGCAAATTGAAGCCAACCGCATGCTGGCGGATGACTTGAAGTCGGCCATTACTGAGCAGGTGGCGGCCAATGCGGGTGCTCGCGTTTCTGATATACGCTATCAGTATGCAGATAAGAAACTACAGGTTATGGCGGAGGTTCTGACCCCCCAGGAAATCGATGCCAGGCAGGTGGCCCAGATTGAAAAAAACCTACAGACCAAAATCGACCCCAACATTCAGCTGATTGTTCGTTCCATGATCTCACGCGATTTTGACAACAGCGGCTATGTGTTCATTACCGAGGATGAGAAGGCGCTCCGTTTTGAACAGGACCAACAAAATCTCTTTCTCGCCCAGGTTTACAGTGCGATGAGGGAAGGTTTAATGGATTATCGAGGTTCCAGTCTGGTTGATATTCAAAATACCGTCCGTGACGGGAAGAATCATCTCAATGCGATCGTTAACACGCCCAGTGAGTTTGCGCCGGAACAGGTAGCCAGTTTGGAGAGTTTCCTGGCTTCCCATCTCGAAGTTCCCGTACACCTTACCATTCGCTCGATCATAACGTACGATGCCGATGCTACCCGTTACCTATATGCCGATGCAGCGGGCAGTGGTCAGCTTGAAGGGGAGGCCCTGGTTTTTCACCGTCAACTGGAGAAAGCTTTGACTGAAAACTTGAAAACAATCCAGCCCGCGGCCAATCTTTTGGAGTTTAATTATACCAGGCGAGCGGATGTCCTGCTGATTGTGGCGAGGGTAAGAACTCCAGCAGTGTTGGGGCCTGACGAAGTGAAATTGATGGAACAGGCGTTGCAAAATAATTTCGATCCCCAGGCTACATTGGTTGTGCGTTCAACGCTTGGTGCCGATGCAACCTCAGAATGGTATCTGGGCAATTACAATGATCCTGTCTTTGATGTGGTAAACAATTGAGGACTTTGCATAATATAAAAAATATGCAGCACTGTGTAAATGGATTTTAATTTGCTTCTGCCGTGTTCAGAGTGCTGGCAGAAAGGAATCAAGCGATGAGCGTCTTTTTATACATTCTTAATCACAATATCATTCCTATTTTAGTTCTGGTAATCCTCGGATATCTGCTCGGCAAAAAGTTTGAGTTGAGCATTTATACGCTGTCCAAGCTGAACTTTTTTATTTTTGTTCCCGCTTTTATTTTTGTAAACCTGTATACGACGAGCATTCCCCAAGATATGCTTAAAGTGGTGGCGGCAGTTATTTTGCTCCTCCTTCTCAACATGATTATGGTATTAATTTATGCGAAAATACGCGGATTTCATGAAGGGTATAAAAATGCATTTACCAATTCAGTTCTTTTCGCCAATACCGGCAATATCGGTGTACCCTTGATTACCCTGGTCTTCAGCAGTCCGCCGTTTTTTGTGAATGGAACTGCGCCCTATTTGGCTTTGGCCTTGACGGCCCAAGTTATGGTGCTGGTGGTGCAAGATACGGCCATGAATACACTGGGTTTTTTTTATGCCAGCAAAGCCAATACGCATTGGAAGAATTCTGTCTTAAAAGTTCTCAAAATGCCGGCGATCTATTGCGTGCTTTTGGCAGTGATCTTGAAATCAGTTCCTTACGATATTACACTTTCGCCGGTTTGGCCGGCATTGGAGTATGCCAAAAACGCATTGGTTTCCGTTGCCCTGATTACTTTGGGGGTGCAGCTTTCGATGACAACGTTTGCGTTAAAAAACCCGGACGCTTATATGTCGGCTTTAATGAGACTTTTGGTCAGTCCGGTGCTGGCGCTGTTCGTTATTCATATGCTCGATCTGCAGGGGGTTGTTGCTCAGGTAGTGATGATAACCGCTGCCCTTCCGACTGCTGTGAATACCGCACTAATTGCGGTGGAATGTGACAATTATCCTGATTTTGCATCGCAAGCGGTTATGATTTCAACCTTCCTGGGGGCCTTGAGTCTGGTTCTGATAATCTTCTTGGCAAGACTCCTGTTTCCGGTGGTTTAATTGAGCACATACAGTGATTGACAAAAAACCATGGAGTAGGTATAGTTATTTATAATTTAAAAATAACAAAGGCTTTGACGGAGAGAGTAAGTTTCAGCTGAACGTTGCAGAGAGCCGGGGATAGGTGCAAGCCCGGTACCAGTAGTCTGAACCCGAAAATCACTCCTGAGCTGCGGACCGAACGTATACCCAGTAGGCTCCGACGGCTTTCCCCCGTCACAGGGAACGCATATGATGGTATGTTGTATGATTGGCTTAATGGGTGGTATAGCGAATGTCTTTATGGCTTTCGTCCCTTTACGGGACGAAAGCTTTTTTACTTTTTACAGAAGTCTTAGCGATGTTTGACTGGAGGAGAAAGCAATGGCGAGCAACGACATGGTTGAAATACGCTGGCACGGGCGAGGCGGGCAAGGAGCAAAGATGGCCTGCATGCTGCTGGCGGACGTAGCTGGTTTGGAAGGAAAATTCGTGCAGGGATTTCCGGAGTATGGACCGGAACGCATGGGTGCTCCGATTACAGCGTATAATCGCATTAGTGAGCAACGGTGTTCGATTCATTCCAACATTTATGAGCCGGATTATGTAGTGGTGGTGGATGAAACGCTGCTGGACAGCGTCGACGTGACTGGAGGATTAAAAAAGGATGGAGCGATCATCATTAACACACCCCATTTCCCCCAGCAGATGCGTTCCCGACTGCGGGGCTGGAAGGGAAAAGTCTGTACCATAGATGCACGCCGCATATCGGAAGAGGTTCTGGGCAGAAATTTCCCCAATACACCGATGCTGGCGGCTGTGATTAAAGTGAGCGGCGTCTTGGAAACAGAACGATTCTTGGCGCATATTGAGGAATCCTTTCAACATAAATTTGCCGCTAAACCCCAGGTAATTGAGGGCAACATGGCAACGCTGAGAAAATCCTTGGAGGAGGTGCGGGTAGGATGATATCTGCCAAAGATATTAATGAACATACTCCCTGGCAGGAACTGACCCCGGGAGGAGAAATCTATGAACCGGGAACCGCAAGAGCTTTTGATACTGGAACCTGGCGAACCGACACACCGGTTTTTCATGAAGAGGCATGCAAACATTGTATGCTTTGTGTGCCCTTTTGCCCGGACAATGCGATTCCAGTGAAGGACGGGAAACGCCTTGATTTCGATTACATGCACTGTAAGGGCTGCGGTATTTGTATGGAAGTTTGCCCTTTCCCGGCGATTACGATGGTGTCCGGAGGTGTGGTCAAATGAAAAAGCCCCTTTCCGGCAACGAGGCAGTCGCTTATGCCCTCAAACAGATCAACCCGGATGTGATGGGCGCATTTCCCATCACCCCTTCCACCGAAATTCCTGAATACTTTGCCCAATATGTGTCCAACGGCGAGGTGAATACGGAATATGTGACGGTTGAATCTGAACATAGTTCAATGTCAGTATGCATTGCCGCTCAGGCGGCAGGTGCCAGAACCGTCAGCGCTACGTCCTCCTGCGGTTTGGCGTTGATGTTTGAGCTTTTGTACGTCGCGGCTTCATGTCGTCTGCCCATTACTTTGGCTTGTGTCAACCGAGCCCTGTCCGGTCCGATCAATATCAATAATGACCACTCCGATTCCATGGGAGCACGAGACACCGGTTGGATCCAGTTTTATGCTGAGAACAACCAAGAGGCCTACGATAATATGCTGATGGCCATGCCTGTAGGCGAGACACCCAGTGTACGTTTGCCGGTGATGACTTGTATGGATGGCTTTATTACCAGTCATGCCGTTGAGAATATCGAGCTTATGGAGACCGAAACAGTACGACGTTTTATTGGTGAATACCATCCGCAGCATTATCTGCTTAAGAAAGAGAACCCGCTGGCGGTAGGACCGTACGATGTGAGTGCTTACTATATGGAACACAAGGTATTGCAAGCCGAGG
>DAOTHZ010000114.1:0-4832 GCA_035447945.1 Syntrophomonas sp. | reverse complement strand
TTGATATTTATGTTTCCGCTGCCAGGGACTAATCTAACTCTGGCAATTGCTGTTTTTCTTCTTCCGGTTCCCCAGTATTGTACGCTTGCCATATCGCTCCTCCTAACCTCTCAGTTCACGAAGTTCTGGTTTTTGGGCCTGATGTGGATGTTCACTGCCTCTGTAAACCTTGAGCTTCTTGTACATCGCCCGGCCCAGACGGTTATGCGGCAACATCCCTTTGACTGCAGCCTCAATTGCCTTCTCAGGTTTTCTGGCCAACAGGGTGCCGTAGTTGACTTCTTTCAATCCGCCCGGATAACCGGAATAAGTGCGGTACATTTTATCACTGAGTTTGTTGCCGGTCATCTCAATCTTGCCAGCGTTGATTACAATCACAAAATCACCGGTATCAACATGGGGTGTATAAATGGCTTTATGTTTTCCTCTTAGAATGGAGGCGACTTCTGAAGCAAGTCTGCCCAGCGTCTGGCCTTCTGCATCTATCACGTACCATTTGCGGTCAATTTCCGCTGGTTTCGCCATATATGTTTTCAAAGAAATTCCCTCCTGTTGTTAATGGGTTGCGAACACAAACAATTGCTCCGTGCTCTCTGCTTGTCAACGGGGCTGGAGCCAAACAGGAGTTCAGAGACTGCCTTATTATTGTATCCATATTTAAAGGAGTTTGTCAAGAAATGCTTCTGATTGCTTTGCTTTTCACCTGAATGGTTTGGGATTTTATTCTGCTGATGACGGATAGTTAACTGAACAAAGATAAAGACCCTGCGGGGGGGCGGTTGGACCGGCCTGGCTACGCTCGCAGGATGCGATCATGTTCGTTATCTGCCCAGGTTTCATACGTCCGCGGCCAATTTCCAACAGGGTTCCCACAATAATGCGAACCATGTTATACAAAAAACCATCTGCGGTTATATGCAGCTTGAGCCAGTCTCCTTCCTCTTCCAACCGACAGCAGTATATGGTTCTCTCCCAGGTTTTGGCCCCCGAACCACTGGCACAAAAGCAACGGAAATCATGCCTGCCGATGATTTGATGGCAGGCTTCCTGCATCACTTCAATCTCCAGTGCTTGATCACAGAGCAACGCATATTGGCGATAAAATACCGCCCGTTCCTTTTTCCGATAAATCAAATATTGATAACTCTTGTACAAGGAATCATATTGTGGATGAAAAGAAGCGGATACCAATTCGCTTTTCAGTATCCGGACATCGCCCGGCAAAACGCTGTTTAAAGCCGGACGCCATCTATCAGCTGGAAATTCCATCCCGGTATGGAAAGATGCTACCTGTCCCAAGGCATGGACACCTGCATCGGTCCGCCCGGCAGCTATGACTGTGACGGATTCCCGACTGATATGATAAATGGCCTGCTCCAGTTCGGCTTGAATCGTATGGGCATTGCGCTGTTTTTGAAAGCCATGATAATGACTGCCGTCATATTCCATAACCAACTTGATCTTCGGCATCGATTCATCTCCTCGGTCTGCGCCATGAATGGTACCCGTGCCTTGCCAGCACCGCCGTCTCCAGGCAGATAGCCTACAAAAAATTAGGAGGATATTGCTAAATCCTCCCATGATATCAGTTGAAGAGTGATATCAACTCTTATTTTAGTCTTAATGATCCTGAATCGGCTCGTCTGTTTCTAGTCGACCAGCTCGATGATTACCATGGGGGCCCCGTCTCCTTTGCGATAACCGGTTTTGATAATCCGGGTGTATCCTCCGTCACGATTTGAAAAGCGTTCATTTATCCCGTTGAAAAGCTTGTAAACCACTTCTTCTTTCATCAAATAGGATTCAGCCTGCCTTCTGGCATGCAGATCGCCCTTTTTAGCCAAAGTGATCATCTTTTCCGCAACTTTTCTGATGTCCTTGGCTCTGGTCTCGGTGGTCGTAATACTGCCATGTTCCAGCAAGGAGGTGACAGCGTTTCTCATCATGGATCTGCGGTGATCCGCTAATTGTCCGAATCTACGGTAACTCAAGGATGATCCTCCTTTCTAATCTTCAGATTTTTTAAACGTAAATCCCATTTCATTTAGTCTGCGTTCAATTTCTTCCAGCGATTTTTGCCCCAAGTTTCTGATTTTACTCATTTCTTCCCGGGTTTTTTCAATCAAATCGCCAACTGTATTGATGCTGGCCCGTTTAAGTCCGTTGGAAGCACGTACTGACAGTTCCAGTTCCTCAATTGACATTTCCAATACCTTGTCTTTTTTCTCTTCTTCTTTTTCAACCAAAATCTCAACTTCTGCATAGGTATCGTCAATTTCGGTAAACAAGCTGAGATACTGGATCAGAATCTGGGCTGATAAACTGATGGCTTCTTCGGGCTTGATACTGCCGTTGGTCCAGACTTCCAGCACCAGTTTGTCAAAATCTGTTCTTTTACCCACCCGGGCATTGTCAACTGTATAATTGACTTTGGTAACCGGTGTAAATATCGAATCGATCGGCAGCAAACCTACGATATCATCATTTTTATGCGGCTGTTGATCAGCACCGACATATCCCCGGCCTCTTTCAACGGTCATTTCAATTTCCAAAATGCCATCCGCGTCGAGGCTGGCAATATGTAGTTCCGGATTGAGTACTTCCACTTCCGCGTCCGGTTCCAGATCACCTGCACAAACGTCTTTTTTGCCTTTTTGCTCAAAACGGACGGTTTTGCGTTCATTGCCATCATAACGCAAAACCATTTGCTTGATGTTCAGTATCAGCTCCGTCGTATCTTCCAGAACGCCAGGTATGGTGGAAAATTCATGCAGAACACCGTCAATCTTTATGGACGTAACGGCCGCGCCTGGCAATGAAGACAACAGTACCCGACGCAGCGCATTGCCTAAAGTTGTACCGTAGCCTCTCTCCAGTGGTTCGATCACAAATTTGCCATAATTGGTTGAAGGATCTTGTTCTACCCGCTCGATCCGAGGTTTTTCCATCTCTAGCACTAATTATCCCCTCCTTGTCTGTTAGAGGTAAAAAAATATAGATAGATTATCTGGAGTATAGTTCAACGATGAGCTGTTCGCTGACCACCGTATCTATCTGCTCTCTGCTCGGCAGAGCCAATACTTTTCCACTGAGGTTCTCCACATCAACTTCCAGCCACTCGGGGGCAGTTTTATAGGCTGCAGTTGCTTTGAGATCTTCAAACTTGGGTGAACTGGCACTGCTCTCCTTGACTTGTATAAAATCACCGGCTTTCACCAGCATGGAAGGTATATTGGCCTTCTTGCCGTTGATGGTGAAATGATCATGGTTAACGAGCTGGCGTGCCTCTTTGCGAGAACTGGCCAGACCCATTCTGAAAACAACATTATCCATCCGTCTTTCCAGTAAAATCATTAGATTGTCACCGGTAATGCCCGATTGACGATCGGCTTTTTTAAAGGAATTGCGGAACTGTTTCTCGCTTACTCCATATATTCGCTTGGTCTTTTGTTTTTCTCTTAACTGCAAACCATATTCACTGGTCTTTTGTTTCCGTTTTTGTCCATGCTGACCTGGTACGAAAGGTCTCTTCTCAATCGCACATTTGGCTGAATAACAGCGATCTCCTTTGAGGAACAATTTTTCACCTTCGCGACGGCACTGGCGGCAAACTGAATCTGTATATCTTCCCACTTAAAGATTCCCTCCTTATACCCTTCTTCTTTTTGGCGCTCTGCAGCCGTTGTGGGGAATGGGCGTAACATCTTTGATAACGCTAACTTCCAAACCCGCTGCCTGTAGAGAACGGATTGCTGCTTCACGACCGGCGCCAGGTCCTTTTACATAACATTCGACTTCTTTGAGACCATGCTCCATCGCTGCACGAGCTGCAGTCTCAGCCGCTTGCTGGGCAGCAAACGGGGTGCTTTTACGGGAACCTTTAAATCCTGATGTGCCAGCGCTGGCCCAGGAAATTGCATTTCCGTGTTTATCGGTAATGGATATAATTGTATTATTAAAAGTTGACTTGATATGTGCGATTCCTTCTGCGATGTTCTTCTTTTCACGCCGTTTAACGCGTGTAGTGGTTGTTCTTCGTGCCACTCAATTACCCTCCTTAATCCTATTTCTTCTTGCCGCCGGCAGTGCGTTTGGGTCCTTTGCGGGTACGGGCATTGGTTTTGGTTTTCTGACCCCTCACTGGTAATCCGCGACGATGGCGAATACCACGATAGCAACCCAGATCCATCAAGCGCTTGATACTCATACTGACGTCTCTGCGCAGGTCGCCTTCGACGGTAAAACTCTTGTCAATAATAGCTCTAAGCTTGGAAACTTCTTCCTCTGTTAAATCTTTTACCCTCGTATCTGGGTTTATACCTGCTTCAGCCAATATTTTTTGTGATGATGCTTTCCCGATCCCGTAGATATAGGTTAGTGAGATTTCAACTCTCTTGTCACGGGGTAAATCAACACCTGCTATTCTTGCCAAATTTTTTCACATCCTTCAGTTTTAATGATTTTTATGTTTGACTTTCCATCTTCAATCACGCAATCCGCCTGATTATCCCTGAACCTGTTTGTGTTTAGGGTTCTCACATATAACCATTACTTTGCCATTCCGTTTAATCACTTTGCATTTCTCACACATGGGTTTTACTGATGGTTTTACTTTCACGAAACGATACCTCCTTTGCGGTGGAAAGCTACTTGAAACGATATGTGATTCTGCCGCGGTTCAAATCATACGGCGACAGCTCAACCATTACTCGATCGCCAGGTAAAATTCTGATAAAATTCATCCGCATTTTCCCTGATATATGGGCGAGGACCTTATGGCCATTTTCCAGTTCAACCGTAAACATGGCGTTAGGCAATGGTTCCAGTACTTT
>DAOTHZ010000113.1:0-4928 GCA_035447945.1 Syntrophomonas sp. | reverse complement strand
GCTGTGGTCTGCAAAATCACCATTCACCGGTTCGAATCCGGTCTCGCCCTCCATATTTTCATCTCGAACGCTCTGCCCGGGTGGCGGAATAGGCAGACGCACGGGACTTAAAATCCCGCGATAGCAATATCGTGCCGGTTCGACCCCGGCCTCGGGCACCAACATTACTGACTTTGCTGAGATTGTATCTCAGCTTTTTTCATTTTGCCTTGACCCCGTGTAGATAGCATGTTGATTTTATGGTATTTATTCGTATTGCTCCCGTGTGATATTGCTGATTGACGAAGGATGCAGCATAATAAACAGGAAGGCGATAGCTGATGGTATGCTCGAGTTGATTGATCTAAGGATTTCGCATCAACCAAAGGGGGACTGAAGAAAAATGCAAAACCGAATAATATCCCCCTTGCTCATCGTTTTTATCATTCTAACGGCGATCGTTATTTTTGGCCTGCTTCATCCCGGCATCCCTTCCTACTTAATCGTTCTGGCGGCTTTGCTGCTGGCCTCACTTCTTATGGTGCTCCATTTGCTGCTGGCCTGGCGAAGGCTAACGGTGCCCTATCGCTTGAGCATTCTGCTGTGTGTCATAGCCTGGCTGGCCATGTTTTACGGTTTGGTTTAAGCGCTTTGTCGATCAGACAGATACGATGTACTGCGTTTTGATTAAGCGCTTTGCCAGGCAGGGCGCCTATTTTAAAATATCCGCCGGCAAAATTCGGCCGACGGTGTAAGGATCCGGACCGGGAAGGTTATAATATAATAGACGAAAACAATGCTTTCAACAGAAAGGATCCCTGCCATGAAAAGAAAGATACTGAGTGCAATCCTGTGCCTGACCCTGCTGTTGGGCGGGGTGCCCATTGCGGCTGCGGCGACGCAGACCGATGATACAGCGCGGACCCGGACCAGTATGACCATACCGGCAGAGTCAGGACCCGGTTGGGAGGTCGATGACACTCCTTTGCTGACCGCCGCCGAAGAAAATAACACGGCTTTGCAGCCCACCCCAGCTGAGCCTGAAGCTGATGTAGTCAACCCGGAGGAACCTGTCCCCGGCAATGCAGCAGAGGAAGTGGCAGTGCCGTCGGATACTCCGCTGCCTCGTCCGGCAGAAGCGGTGCTGGCCTATGTTCCGCTGGACAATCGCCCGGTGAATGTTGACCGGGTATTGTATGAAGCTGAGGCGGCCGGCTTTAAAGTGCTCATGCCGGCGGAAGATTTATATGCCACCCGTCTGGACGGACAACCACTCAATGCCAACGGCACCCCGTACGGCGACAGCCAAAAATTAATGGAGTGGATCCTGGCTATGGACCCGTCCACCGACTATTTTGTGATTTCTCTCGATCAGCTGCTCTCCGGTGGACTGGTGAATTCCCGGGTGATTACCAGCACCGACCTGGAGCAGGAAGAGCAGATGATTGATCAGCTGATTGCCCTGTCCCAAAACAACCATGTCTATATCATTGACACGGTTGTGCGTCTGGCGGCCTGTACAGTGGGCTACAAAAGTGCAACTTTGGAGACCTACAATTACCTGCGCCAATACCATGCCACGCCCAGGAAGGGGTTAACCGCAGAACGTCTGACGATAGAAAACATTGTCAATGGTTATCGTTATAACGACAAGGGTTCTGTGATCAGCACCAAATCAGCATATGCCAATGCGGTCAGGAACTCCCTGCTGGTCCGGGAACGCAAGCTTCGCCTGATTGATTTGCTCTTGTCCCGGGATGATTCCGGCGGGATCAAATTCTTTATCGGGATTGATGACTCCAACGCGCAAAACACCGTCCAGACCAATGAGATCAACTATATCAGAAGTCTCATGGGGGAGCGGGGATTCATTTATTCAGGCACCGATGAACTGGGCATGATGGCGGTTTTGCGCTTGATGATCGACCACTATGGTTCCAATGTTCGGGTGGCCCCGGTCTATTTCGGTGATACCGAAGATGATTCGGCGGGATCCATTTATGATATGGAAACGGTCCAGGAAAATCTTGAAGAACATCTCAGAAGCATCAGCGTGACCATGGCGGCTGCAGAGGAGGCCGACCTGCAGATTCTGGTGCTGACCCTGCCTGCCAAATCGGTGATGAATTCCAAGTACATCAGTGCCTTAATTGATCGGATTAACGAAAATGTCGCCGGGGGGATTCCAACCATTGTCATCAACGCGGCGCCCTATGCCTACAGCAGCAATCTGGAATACCGGATGGTACGCGAGTGCGAGATGAGCATGCTGCTGGCCTACAGCAGTTGGGGAACGGTCGGCAATGCCATTGGACTGGCCCTGGGCAACGGCATTTCGCGCTATCTGTACCTGCACAGCTGCAGTCGCAGCAGTGACCAGGCCGACATGGCCTTCTTGAAGGGTTTGGTTTTTGCCTATGAAAAAGACATCAGCTACCTGCGCGGCGGGGGACAGACGCTGTTTAATGATTTTCTCGCCGCCCAGGGATGGTCGCCCAGCAACTTTTATAAAAACCAGGCTCAGGTGCTGCAAGCGCGACTCGGTTTGGAATATATTCTGAAAACGCATGAGTATAATGTCACCGTCAGTGATATCGTCAACAATCTAACCGACTGCCGCTATTTGAAAGGGCTGGGCGGAGCCAGCGGGATTATCGGCAAGATCAGTCTGAGCAACTATACCGCGCCTTTTTTTCGCAGCAATGAAATTCGCTTTGATATCAATGTGCAAATCGGTGATGCCACCATTCATCATTTCAATCAAGCCATGACCATCAGCATGCCCTATCGTCCGCCTGCCGGGCAACTGGTTTATTTCCTGCGTCTGTACGGACGGGATCAAAGCGGCAAGCTGCACCGGATTCCCAGTATGTATGACCAGGTTGCCGGGCAGGTGCAATTCAGCGCCAACCATCAGTATGACAGCCTGTTCATCGACACCTTGAGCATGGATGCTGAGCGGGCCTATTCACTGTTCGCGGATACAGACCAGTCAGCCTGGTATTTTCATGATGTGCTGTATGTTTATGAAAAAGGTTTGATGAAGGGCATGGCCGAACACGCTTTCAAGCCCGACACGCCGATGACCCGTGCAATGATGGTCACGACCCTGTGGAAGATGGCGGGAGCGCCGCCGGCAGCAAGTGGTGTGGAATTCTCCGACATCGCCGCTGACAGTTGGTACAAACCGGCCATTGAATGGGCTGCCGCCAATAAAATCGCATCCGGCTATGCCGGAGGAAACTTTGGCCCCGATGATCCGGTTACCCGCGAACAATTGGCGGTTCTGCTGTGGCGGTACGCCGAATATGCCGGTCTTGACATGGCCGCCGGGGAGTATCCGGGAATTACAACCTACGCGGATGCAGATGCCGTTGCTGAAGTCATGCGCAGTGGATTTGACTGGGTATGCAGCAACGGTATCATGACCGGAACGGTTTATGACGGAACCACCCTGCTGCTGCCCCAAGATCCGGCAACCCGCGCGCAAGCCGCCGCCGTACTGAAACGCTATGTGGAAATGGGGATTTCGCTGCCGCGTCTTTAAGGCAGGAGAGGTTTGAAAAGAACAGAATTTTTGTCCCTACCTAAATAACCGATTATGATATGATATTACATAATACCCGTTCATGCCGGGCAACCCAAAGATGTCTTGAGCTTCGGCAATCGGAAGTGTAAAGCTTTCATTTTCTTTTCAGCATTTATGATAGGGGAGAAGGGAAATGCAGAATCGTAACAGCGGGCAGCAAGGTTTTGGCTTGATCAAACTCATGATAAAAATGGCTATGTTGACCGTCGTGCTCATGCTGGTGGCCATCACCGTTCCCAAAGTAATTCAATCTCTGGGCTATTCACAAGGGCAGGGGTTGGTCAGTGATGTGAAGGGTATGATTGCTACCATCAATGCCAGCAAAGTTGCCGACAATGTCATCGAGTCGAGTGTCGATGATGATTTGCCAGTGTATAAACAGGTTATCAATTATGTGCCGGACTATGCCACGTCTGCAAACTTGCAAAGCATCATCAATGCCATCGATTTCTACAAGCTTGCCAACAATGGACAGTTACCGCAATCAGATGAGGAACTGGAAAGTTATTTGTCCAAACCGATCGCTTCCCTGGGACCGGCCGGCGCGACTTACGCTATCACCTATTTTCCTTCCCTTATCCTCATCGAAGCCACGTCTCCATCCTCCAAGATTTACTGGGCAGAGGTGGAAGCCGGAGCAGAGTGATCTCAAATAAACTCTGGCGGCAACAGTTTTCACCGGCTCTTTTCTTCGATCTGGAAACAACTAAATCCATAATATCATCACCTCTGGCCGATGATAACCATACTATGCAGGGAAGAGATATTCTTGCATAAAGGAGAGGTGATCAAATGGCAGATGCAATTGTTCGCGGAGAGATTGACGGGATCAACCAGGCAGAGTTTCGGGCCACTTTGACCTGCACGCGCGGCAGGCCGACAGGATCGATCCGAGGTGAAATAGAAATCAATTCCCGACCCAGAGATATAGAATTTTCCTTTCGTTCCAACAATCCAACCCGCATGATCCTCAGGAAATATGGCATAACCCGTTATGTCTATGCAGTATTCACGCAGGTCACGCTGACCAACCGCCGTACCGGATTTACCATCAGAAATGCCCGGGCGGTGCTGACCGCCCGCAAGCTTGCCAACGGACGACGCCGGGCCACCTTGCTGATTTACCGCCCGGGAAGGACTGCTTTGCGAGCATCGGGAGTACTTGAGGATGGCAGGGTTTTTGTCGCCCGCAATGTTTCCTGCCAACTGTTGCTGCAGTCATCCTTGCAACAAGAATAGACGAACTCCATGATAATCAAAATCCGGTACCGCGAATAAACAAACCGTAATTACCAAACAAAACGCTGCGGGCTCAGCCTGCAGTGTTTTGTAATGCTTCTAAAGTCAAATTTGCCTTACC
>DAOTHZ010000112.1:0-5008 GCA_035447945.1 Syntrophomonas sp. | reverse complement strand
TCGGCATGCTCCAGGTTTTGCGCCATCAGGTTAAAATCATGCCCCAGTTGTTCAAACTCCTCGTCTCCATGTAAATCGAGTCGCTGATCAAGTTTGCCCCGGGCTACATTATGAATGGCTATAGACAATTCTCCCAGCGGTTCGCTCACCCGTTTTCCCAGCAAAAGCCCCAGGATCAGTGCCATCATCGCCATGAAAATAGCCAGCACCACTGTGCTGCCGGTCAGTCTGGTTATAAAATCGTTCTCCAGTGAAGCCAGTCCGGAACCTAATGGACTGATCACATACAGCGTGCCGATTTGCTGATATTCTGCCAGCAGCGGAGCGGAGCTGACATCCGCCGGGTCAAATTCAGCTTGCTGTCCCAGAAGTACTCCTTTGGAGTCGGCCAGGACGATTCCCTTCATATCCGTTACGAGCAGGCGTTGCCCCTGTTTGCTCCGCATGCCGGCCTCTCCCCGGCGCATACCTCTGCCGTTTCCCATACTGCTGCCACCCATCGGGTTGGATTCCAGCAAATCCTGCAGTCCGTTGCTGCCGTTTTGAGCGTAATATTCAGCAACAATCGGCTGCCATTGTTGTAACATCGCCTGATCGTATTTGCCGATATAATTGGAAAACTGCTGACGCGTCATCAACAGCATTGGTATCGCTGTGATCAAAACGGAAATAATCGCAACCGTAATCAGGGTGGTGGTTATTTTTTTAGCCAGACCAGCTTTTGCCATGCCTATTCCCCCGCCGTCATTTTGTAACCCACGCCGTAAACTGTCTTGATACTCACTTGACTGATGGCGGCAGCCTCAATCTTGTGACGAAGGTTGCTGATATGGGTATCGATGGTTCGTTCGTAACCTTCATACATATCCCCGAAAACCCTTTCCAGGATTTGTAACCGGGAAAAGACCTGTCCAGGATTGTCTGTCAGCAACAACAAAATTTTAAATTCCGTAACGGTCAACGGCAGCAGCATGTCACCCACATAAGCTTCCATTCTTTCCGAATCAATACGAAGATTGCGGAAAACGGTCTGCGTATTTTGTACGGTCGGGCGGCTGCGACGCAGGATGGCCTTGATGCGTGCACTGAGCTCCCGGGGCGAAAAAGGTTTGGTCATGTAGTCATCTGCCCCCAGTTCCAAACCCAATAGTTTGTCTACTTCCTCTGCCCGGGCAGTCAGAACGAGCACTGGGGTATTGTCTTTTTGGCGAATTATTTTAAGGACTTCCCAGCCTGACAGCCGCGGCAACATAAGATCAAGTACCAGCAGATCAGGTTTTATCTCCTGCCAGATGTGCAGCGCTTCCATACCGTCAGCTGCAGGCACAACCACAAAACCCTCCTGTTGCAGATGGGCTATGAGCATGTCACGCAGTTTCTTTTCATCTTCCACCAGTAAAATAACCGTCTCCATAAATAACTCCCCATGAACGAACTTTTTTTCATTATAGCATTGCCCATATATTCCATAAACAAAGCCTCGCTGTGAATCAATTTGCGAACCTGTACAGAAAGCTTAAGGGCGCCCGGTAAAAGGCGCCCTTTGGGAAGATCGTATTAGTTGGCAGCGGGTACATTATAGATGCAATTGGCCTGGTTGGCTCCTGCGCCCCGACCCATTCCCTGGCCTTGGCCCATACCGCGTCCATTACCTTGCCCCGCACCTGCGCCCTGGCCTTGTCCGGCTCCACGCATATAAGCGCCGCCCTGGCCTTGCCCGCCATTGGCAGGGCCGATCCCGGTGCGTTCAATGTTGGCCTTGATTTTGGCCTGCATGTTGGTGACGCAGGCATTGTACTGGTCAGCAGTAATTTTGTTATCGGCTTTGAGCTGATCGAGTACGGCCGTACGTTCTGCTGCAACTTTGTCGATGACGGTCTGTTCACTGATGCCTTTGTCAACAGCAATCCCTGCCAATGAACTTCCGGCTGCTCTCTGGGCACGAACTTCATCTGCACTCAAACCGGTCAATTCCACAACCGCTTTCAGCGCTGTCTGCGCTCTTTGCTGACCTGCTTTGATCCCCTGCTGCAGCAGACCTGTGGTTGTGTTGTTGCTGTCAGCCGCGACCGCGCTGAAAGCCATTCCGCCAACCAGCAACAGGGCCATACCCAATACCCAAAGTTTCGTCCATCTTGATTTCATTATCAATTCCTCCTTACCATTAATCTTTTAAGTTTATTTTGAACCCTAAAGCAATCTTACCCACCAATTATCATGACAATATCAAACAAATGTTAAGATATTATCAAGATTGAAACCTGCTCTCTTCGGTTCGTGTTCTTCTATGACATATTGACATATTATATGATTTTGTTAAAATGAATTATACCCACTGGGGGTATTCAAGGAAAGGGAGGGTGGTTACAATGAACGGTGATCATAAAAATGGCTTGAATCCATACATTGGCGGCGCACTGACGGGACTGTTGATTATTCTGTCTGTCGCAGTAAGTGGTAATTATTTTGGGACTTCTACTTCCATCGTACAGTTGCTGGGGATGCTGGAAAAGTTCATATCTCCTTTTCAGGTAGCCCAAACCGAATACTTCAAAGTGGTTAACCCGGTTATAAGCTGGCAAATCCTGTTTGTTACAGGAATTTTTATTGGTGGTTTTTTAGGAGCAACGCTATTTGGTGAATTTAAGTGGCGGTTTTTCCCCGATTTATGGAAAAACCATTTAGGCACTTCCTATGTTAAACGCGGATTGTTTGCATTTCTTGGCGGCATGATTGCCATGATCGGAGCCCGTTTGGCAGGCGGTTGCCCTTCCGGCCAGATGAGTGCCATGATTTTGTTGTCCCTCAGTGCACTGGTTGCCATGATCATGTTTTTTGCAGCAGGCATCATAACCGTAAAGCTGGTTTACAAAGGAGGCGGAAAATAATAATGAATCTTTTATATGGACTGATTGCAGGTATATTGTTCGGATTCATTATGCAGCGGGCGCGTGTAATCCGTTATGATAAACAAATCGGGGCCTTGTTATTGCAGGACATGACCATCGTCAAATTTATGTTTACAGCTATTTTGGTTGGTATGGCAGGAATCTATTTGTTGGGTGATGTAGGTTATCTGAAAATCTCCGGTCGCCCTCTGATTATTGGCGCAACTTTGATCGGCGGCGGCCTGTTCGGAATTGGCTGGGCCCTGCTTGGTTATTGCCCGGGGACTTCCTGGGGGGCTTTGGGTGAAGGTCGTCTGGACGCCTTGGTGGGAATTTTGGGTTTGTTTGCCGGGGCTTTCATTTATGCTGAAATCTATCCGTTCCTGGCAGAAACGGTGCTGACCTGGGGCAATATGGGCAACCTTACCATTCCGGATGCCTTGGGGATCAATCACTGGTTTGTCATTGCTGTGATGGTGGCAGGCGGAATTCTCATGTTTCGTTGGTTGGAGAAGAAAGGGTTGTAGGTTTTGATCATTAAGGGAGGTGGACAGATGTTTTTCAACCAGTTGGAAATTATCCCGGTGATTGCTGAAACCAAAAGCTTTTCAAAAGCAGCCCGGCTGTTGCATTTATCTCAACCAGCCATCAGCAGCAAGGTACAAGCCATGGAGGATTATTACAAAGTAAAGTTTTTTAACCGCACCGCCCAAGGGGTCACCCTGACTGAGGCAGGTAAAGTTGTGCTGGCGTATGCTGACCGGCTCATCAGCCTGCATCAGTCGATGGACACTGATCTGCAGCAGATCAATGATTTATACTGCTCCAGCCTGTCGATCGGTGCCAGTTGTACAGCGGGTAATTTTGCCATGCCCTGCAGCATCCAGGCTTTCAAGGCCAAGTATCCTGCATCCCGAATCAAACTGGATATTGACAATACCAACGCCACTTTGAAAAAGCTGCTCAACAAGGAAATCGACGTGGCCGTCGTGGAAGGTCAGATCAATTTCCCGGGAGTGGTCTCCCAGTTTCTCGATCGCCGGGAACTGGTACTGGTTTTTCCCAATACCGATGCTTTTAAATGCCGCAAGGAAATTCGATTGCGTGATCTCAAGGAGAAACCTTTTGTCATGCGCGAAAAGGGTGCTGCCATTCCTGCGATTCTAAAGAGCACTTTCAGCGATTTGGGCTATGATTTATATGAATTCAACATCGTTTCCGAAATGAACAGCATCCACTCGGTCAAAGCGGCGGTGGAAGGCGGAATGGGCGTATCCATTGTACCGCGCATCGCTGTGACCAAGGAGCTGAATGCGGGAGCCCTCAAAGAAGTAAAAATCAAGGAAATTGAAGAACTTTTTCTTGATGTCAACCTGGTTTACCGCGCCGATGAGGAACCGTCCCACATCACCCGCCGCTTTATCCGTTTTCTTACTCACGCCAACAATAGCGGTCTTTGTTGGAACGGAGAAAAAAAGGAATTGCTGAACGCGTAAAACGCTTCCTCTTAATGATAACAGCCGATGGTATTCTGCCCATCGGCTGTTTGGTTTTTCTGCCCGTTCAGTCCCATCGGGTCATACAAATCATCGGTAATAAGTCAAAATCGGATATACCGTCTGCCCACCGTAGACTACGACCCATCTGAGGATAAAGCCCCCGGTCAGCACCATTAACGGCTCAACGATGGACACAATGCGGTTCATTTTCACGGTTAACCGATCCCGCAGTTCCAGTATGCCCAACAGCAAAGGGATCGCCAGGCCGATCAGGACCACCCCGGTCCAGAATCCGAAAGCATAACCGCTGGTTATGATCGCTCCCAGGGCTGTATCGCCAGTTGGTCTGAGCATATAACTGATGATCAGGGTGGAGATGACCATCAGTTCGATGATGATAATCACTGCATCAATCCCGATCAGCATGCGAATGGTTTTATGGTCAAACGTTAGACTGATTTGCTCCGGCATCCATTTTTCCGGCTTCAGTCGGGCGGGGATGATTCTACGGAATAAATTCTCCAGCGTATCCCAATACTTGCCGAAGAGAATGATCATACAAATTCCGGTGGAAATGGCCGACACAAAGAACAAGAAAGCTATCAGCGGATTACTCCAGAC
>DAOTHZ010000111.1:0-5071 GCA_035447945.1 Syntrophomonas sp. | reverse complement strand
GTGCCAGGCACCTAACTTTCTAACTTTCCTGGTAAGTAAATAAAACAAGCGTGACCAAGCGTGCCAGGCACCTAACTTTCTAACTTTCCTGGTAAGTTAATAAAACAAGCGAGCCTCCTGTTACTGAAAAAGGTAGCAGGAGGCTTTTATTATGCTCTTAATTATAAGTATTGGGGACCAAGCGTGCCAGGCACCTAACTTTCTAACTTTCCTGGTAAGTAAATAAAACAAGCGAGCCTCCTGTTACTGAAAAGGTAGCAGGAGGTTTTTCATCGGCTTTTTTATTGTTAATGTATAATCAAAAATAGAACTAAATGGTTGTAGAAGAATCTTTTGCCTGATAAACTGAAGTCGTTAGTTGGGGGTGATTTTTGTGGGCAGGAATCCGAGGATTGAATACGAGGGAGCCATTTATCATGTTATTCAACGCGGCACCAATCGAGAATACATCTTTGGTGAACATCGCTGGAAGAAAAATCTGCTTCAAGAAATTATTAAATCCATAGAAGTGGATGAGATGGATTTGTTTGCATTTGTGATCATGGGCAATCATTATCATTTAGCGCTACGTACTGAGCAAACGCCGCTTAGTAAAATCATGCACCGCATTAATTCCAACTTTGGTCGATATTATAATCGGGATCGCAGCCGGACAGGCAGTGTTTTTGAAGGCAGATATAAAGCATTTCCGATTGAGAATGAAAACTATCTTCTAAGTGTTATAAGATATATACATCGCAACCCAGTTCGTGCTTCTATTTGCTCCTCGGTTGAAGAGTATTCCTGGAGCAGTGATCAGGCTTATCGAGGGAGAGGCTTTCGTTTTGTCCGTACCGATGTTTTGTTTTCCATCCTCAGTTCCAATCCTAATCGAGCCAAACTGGAGTACAATCGTTTAATGCGACTCAAAGACGATTATGATGAAAGTGCTATCAAGTACCTGGGTTCAGAAGAGTTCTGGTTACAAAAAACCTATAAACCGGAAGCAAAAGCGGGAAAGAAGAGTCTGGAGACGATTCTGCTAGAATCAGGGGCAGATGCCAACAGCATAGGGCTCATCAAAAACGGCTCCAAACAAAGAGATTTAATGGAATATAAACGTGATTATATCCAAAGGGCTTTTGCTGCCGGCTATTCGATGGAGGAGATCGGCAAGCACATCTCTATCTCGGGTGTTGCTGTCGGGAAAATATTAAGAAAGTTAGAAAGTTAGGTGCCTGGCACGTGGCACTCGATTGAGAATGAAAACTATCTTCCAAGTGTGATAAGATATATTTACCGCAACCCGGTTCGCGCTGCGATTTGCTCCTCGGTTGAAGAGTATTCCTGAAGAGATCGGCAGGCACATCTCCATTTCGGGTGTTGCCGTCGGGAAAATATTACGAAAGTTAGAAAGTTAGGTGCCTGGCACGTGTTATTTATTCTTGGCTTATTCATCGGGTCTTTTCTGAATGTGCTTATCTATCGCATCCCGCGGGGGGAGTCGGTGGTTTGGCCGGGAAGTCACTGTGCGCAGTGCGGTCATGGTCTGAAGCCGCTGGATCTCGTGCCGGTGGTGAGTTATCTTCTTCTGCGGGGGCGGTGCCGTTACTGCGGCACGAAGATCTCGCTGCGCTATCCGCTGGTCGAATTGCTGACCGCGTTTTCCTTTCTGCTGGTTTATCTGCAATATGGCTATTCCGTTCAGACGGCTGCCGGGTGTGTGCTGGTGGCGATGCTGGTTGTGGTGACCTTTACGGACATTGATGAAGGCATCATTCCGGATGTCATTACCTATCCGGGGATGCTGATCGGGCTGGCTTTTTCTTTTTTCACCATTGGGATTAAAAGTGCGCTCTTTGGCATGCTGGGCTTTGGTCTGGTGTTTTTCCTGATCGCGCTTTTGTCGCGGGGCGGCATGGGCGGCGGCGATGTAAAACTGGTGGCGGTTATCGGCGCATTCGTCGGGCCTTTGCACAGTGTGTTGGTCTTTATTCTTTCCTCTTTGGCTGGCGGGCTATGGGCGATTGGCTTGCTGCTGTTTCGCGGCGCCGGGCGCAAGACCGAGGTGCGTTTTGGGCCCTTCCTGGCGTTGGCGGCGTTGCTGGTCTTCCTCTACGGGCAGCAACTGCTCGACTTCTATCTGGGACTCTTTTAGGGACGCTCAGACTTCGCTTCGTTTGCCTTCTTATCGCTTTCGGTACTAGATGCCATATGGCATCGTCGCTTCACTTCGTTCAGGATGACAGAAACAGATTTTCATAATAACCAAAACGAATTTTCTTATTAATAACAAAAAGAAATACAGGATTTTGCAAATTAATAAAAATATTTCTCATATCTGCGAAAATAAAAGGAATTCATTTATTTCCTATTGAATTATAATGGCTATAAAGGCATAGTAAAATGAAAGAAACAAATAAGGTTGGTGCGGAGGTTTCTATGAGCGGACAGCCTGAAGTTCAAATTAATCTAATCAATTATAAACTGGAACAAAAAAGCACCCGTCAGACCATGATGAAGGAGTGGGGCATCTATCTGCTGATCGCGTTGTTGCTGGTCGGCGGATTGTTTGTCTACAGCAACTCTATGGAAAAGCGCATTGCGGCCCTGGAAAAAGAAAACGCCAGCCTGCAGGCCGAGTTAAAGCAAACGACCGTACAGGCCTCCACCACGCAAACCGGTAAAAAAATTGAGGCAGCCATGAAAACCCGCAGCCTGGTGGTTCATTCCCTGCAGAAAATGCAGAATGAATACGTGCCGGTGTTTGAAGAACTGGGCGATTTAAATGGCTCCGGCATATTATTCACCAGCATTGATGTTCAGAACAATACC
The DNA here is from genome assembly GCA_035447945.1 of Syntrophomonas sp. Taxonomy (GTDB): domain Bacteria; phylum Bacillota; class Syntrophomonadia; order Syntrophomonadales; family Syntrophomonadaceae; genus Syntrophomonas_B. Next base: position 2,257 of record DAOTHZ010000111.1, on the reverse strand, counting down.
GTGAACACCCGGGGATATGCCTCCAGTCACGGCAATTTGGTGGCTTTGCTGCAGGCCCTGCGGGACTCGGAACAATTTAGTGATCCGGCCAATTTACAGTTATCTACCGATGAGGATACCCGGGAGATATCGTTTAGTATGCAGATGGGTCTGGAGGTGGAGAAAGAATGAAAATTTCCAGACGGGAAAAAAATCTGCTTCTCGTTGCCGTCTATCTGCTGATTATTTTCGGCGGCTACAAACTCATGATTGCTCCCAACCAGCCGAAGCTGGCCGAAGTGCAAGCGGTCAACCAGCAACTCAACCAACAGATCGAGCAGGCGGTGGAGAGCGGTAAAAAACCGGATGACAGTCAGTCCGCCATCAGCAAGGAACTGGCAGCCTATATGAAACTGGAAGAGCAGCTGCCGCGTGACAAACAACTGGTGGAACTGGTCGACCAGATCGGCACAATCGCCAGCGACAACAAGGTCATCTTGCTGGGGGTCAACTATACCCAGGCCAAAGAAGCCCCCAAAACGGCAGAAGAAGCGGCCCAGCAGGATCAGGACAATGTAAAGGCGGCGCTGGCCGGGGTTTCCAAGATGGATCTGACCCTCAATGTCAACGGGTCTTACTACAATTTGCTGGGTTTCCTGCAAGATTTGGAAAGGTCTTCCCGTATTATCATTGTCAATTCGGCGGGAATGTCGGTCGGGCAGTTTGAGGATAAAACCACGACGGGTTCCACAGGCGGCACCGGCACGACCTATACCAGCAACAATCCGCCTCCGCCGGCACCAGAGCCTAAAATTACGCGGATTCAGCCCAATGTCTCCACCGGTTCAGCGGCTGCCCCGGTGCAGGTCACGGTAAACGAGCCCGCCATACCGGAAATATACAAATACAATATGAGCAATGTACAGCTGAACCTGCAGATTACCAGCTTTTATGATTCCTCTCCCTCGGAGATTGAAAAGCTGCTGGGAACGAATCTGTTCCATCAGCTGACCGGACAGGGATCGGCTTTGCAGACAGATGAAAATCTTGCCAAGGTCACGGCAGCGGTTAAAAAATACTGGAACCAGGACGATCCGACAGCTGATTGGAGCAACCCGCGTAATCCGGGGGAAGATTGCTGGAACGGGCAGTTGCTGAAATATCTGGAGGGAAAATATAATAATACCAATATGGGAAAAAATGTGCGGGATCTGGTGAATCCTCTGGCAGCGACCGTCAATCCTGAATCGAAATGGGCGGGAACGGCCATCCTGCACTGGGACAAGATACTCGACCTGAACATGACCAGTACCGTCAAACCGGTTGACCCGGATACGAAACAAACCTTTACCAATGTCAAAACCCGTGATTTCCTGCCGGCCGCGGTATATATCACCTATTTGCCCAATTATGCGCCGGACAAGGTGGAAACGCTCAGTCAAAGCCAAAAACAAGCCATCCTGGGCAGTGTGATTGTATGGCAGGCCCAGAACAGCAAAACCGCCCCGGTGGTATATAGAATCGATGAAAACGGCAAGATGCAGGATCTGCAGAAGCTGTAGGATAGCGTCAACCAACGACGGGCAGGCAGCGAGCCTGCTGCCGGTAAAGGAGTGAGCAAACATGAGCATACATAGACGTCATTTTACCCGTAAAGGTTTTGTCTTGATCACGATTTTGCTGATCATGGCATTGTTCTGGCCGGTCAATGCCTTGGCTGCGCCCGAACGGATTATCTTGCCGGATGAGGACAGCAGCGGGGAAACCATGGGGGAGACCGGACTGGTGCTGGCTACCAAGGATGGCGGGCAGCTTCGGGTCAATGCCGTGCTGGCCGGCAGCGGCGGGGGCACTGATATCTCTCTGACCAAAATGTCCAAGGATGGCAGAATCAGCTGGAGCAAAAGCTATGGCGGCAGCGGAGACGAGCAAGCCCGCTCCATTCAGGAGACCTCTGACAATGGATTTATAATCACCGGCTATACCAGTTCCCAGGGTACCGGCGGGCGCGACCTTTATATGCTGCGCTTGAGCCCGTTGGGAGAGAAAAAGTGGGAAACCGCTGCCGGCGACAGCCTGGATGATGAAGGCATCATGGTACAGCAGACCTCGAACGGAGATTTTGTGGCGGTCGGCTATTCCCAGCGGCAGCGGACCGTAAGCGGCAGTCAAACGCAGACCCAGGATGCCGATATCATGGCGGTTCGTTATGACAGAAACGGCAAGAAACTCTGGCAGAGATACTAGAGAGTTAGAAAATGCCTTAGCTCAGTTAAGC
>DAOTHZ010000110.1:0-5280 GCA_035447945.1 Syntrophomonas sp. | reverse complement strand
TGCATACGGGCGATGACTTCTTCGTATACCGCAATGGTACTGTGGGCTATCGTCTCCCAGCTATAAGTTGAGGCAATCGCTTGTGCAGCGTTTTCAGCCAATTGCCGGGCGTATTCAGTATTCGTCAATAATTCGATGATGGCTTCCGCCAGTCTGGATTCATGCCCGGGCGGAACCTTCAAACCTGTTTGCCGATGTTCGACGATTTCCGATAATCCCCCAACTTCGCTGACAATGACCGGGGTATTGGTGGCCATGGCTTCCAGGGCAACAATCCCGAAGGGTTCATACAGACTTGGAAATACCGCTGCCTTGGCATGATGATACACATAATTTCGGTCTTTCTCTTTCAGAAAACCGGTGAATATCACCTGTTCCGCGATTCCCAGCTTCTGACTTCTTTGTTCGAGAATTCGCTTTTGCGGTCCCCTCCCGCCGATATATAGTTTGGCTTCCGGAACACTCTCCAGAACCCTTGGAAAACAGTTTAACAGCTGCCAAACACCTTTTTCCGGAACCAGCCTTCCCAGAAAGACCAACGCCTTTTCCTGTGGATCAAACTCCACCGGAGGATGTTCGGGCAGTTCCTTGAATTGTTCGGGTTCAACGCCGTTGGGAATGATTTTAATCCCGCTGCGATGCACACCAAAGAGGGAGGAGATTTCATCCTGCATGTATTGACTGCAGCAGATGATTTGATGAGCTTCCAAAGCCAGATTTTTTTCGATCTCGTTGATTTCTCTCTGGGTACGGTTGTGCAGACCAATATTCCTTCCATATTCGGTTGCGTGAATGGTGGTAACCAACGGAATCCCGAAGATTTTTGAGATGGATCGCCCGGCGTAGGCAACCATCCAGTCATGGGCGTGGATCAGATCAATGCCGGCTTCAGAATTAAGGCGGACGGCCTCTCGAATTGCTTCACTGTTGAAAGTAAACGTCCATCCTTTGAAATCGTCCGGGGAGGCTTCGCTGATGGGATTGCCGACCCGGTGAATAAAGACACCGGCAAAGGTATCTTGATCCGGATAGTTTTTAACCCGTGGAGTAATAATATGGACTTCCATACCTTGTCTGACCAGATAACGGCTGATATCATATACATGCTGACCCAGTCCTCCGACCATGTGGGGAGGATATTCCCAGCTGAGCATTAATACCTTCATGCCAAACCCCTTCTTATCCCGGATTGATTATATCTAATACCTAATAATACCAGATAATTGTTACTTAAGTAAAATATTTTGCTTTTGATGTTGTAATGTTATACTTTCAAAGAAGGATTTAAATCATTCCAGGAGGTAACATAAATGAATACAGAAAAAAAGAAATCCGTCAGACCATCCATTATAAAAGATTCACGCCTGGCTCCGCTGGGGCATAACAAATTGGAATGGGTGAAGAATAATATGCCCGTTCTTAATATTCTAAAACAGGAACTTGAACAGAGCAAACCTTTGCAGGGGAAAACCATTCTGTGTTGTCTGCACCTGGAAGCCAAAACCGGTTATCTTTTACAGACGCTCATGGCAGCCGGTGCGGATGTTGTAGCCTGTGCCTCCAATCCGCTTTCCACGCAGGATGATGTCGTGGCAGCATTGGTGGATTCAGGCATCACTGTCTATGCGATTCACGGGGAGAGCAGTGAAGAGTATCATCAATATTTGGAAAAAGCCCTTGACACCATGCCCGATGCCGTCATTGATGACGGCGCCGATGTTATCAGTATGCTCCATAAAAGCCGCCGCGGGCAAGCCGCTGCCATTATCGGCGGCTGTGAAGAAACCACCACCGGGATCGTACGGCTGCGATCCATGGACCATGACAATACCTTGTTGTTTCCCATGATTGCAGTCAATGACGCCTATATGAAATATTTGTTTGATAATCGCTACGGCACCGGCCAATCAGTCTGGGACGGCATCAATCGTACCACCAATCTGGTGGTGGCCGGCAAATATGTTGTGGTGGTAGGTTACGGATGGTGCGGCAAAGGCGTGGCTCTGCGTGCCAAAGGAATGGGCGCCAAAGTGATTGTTACCGAAATCGATCCCATTAAAGCCAACGAAGCCATTATGGACGGCTTCCGTGTGATGAATATGCAAGAGGCAGCTTGTCTGGGTGATATTTACATCACCGTGACCGGCAACATCAACGTCATTCGCAAGGAACATATGCAAGTTATGAAAGACAATGCCATTATGTGCAATGCCGGTCATTTCGATGTGGAGATTTCCAAACCGGATCTGGATGCCCTGGCGGTCAGCAAGAAAACCATCAAACCCAACATCGAAGAATATCTGCTGGAAGATGGACGCAGGCTTTATCTGCTGGCTGAAGGACGACTCGTCAATCTGGCCGCCGGAGACGGACATCCCGCCGAAGTGATGGATTTGAGCTTCTCGCTGCAAGCCTTGTCCCTGCTCTATGTCATCGAAAACCGTGCCAACCTTGACAATCATGTCTACAACGTTCCGAAAGAAATCGATCAACGGGTGGCGTGCCTAAAGCTGCAGGCTGAAGGGATAAAGATTGACGTACTTACCGAGGAACAGAAATCGTACCTGGACAGCTGGGAAAACTAAATCATACCATTCAATATATACGTAAAGAACAGCCAGGCTGGGGAGTATCTTTCCTGCCTGGCTGAATATTTGTTTCGCCTTTTTGAAAGAATAGTATAAGCACAGGAGAAAAGAAAGGCGGAAAAGGATGGATACGATCAACAAGCGATATATATGGATATTCTTTATCATCCTGCTGGTAGTCATGGCAGCAGCTTACATAATCAATACTCTGCTGCCCGAAAATCCAAAACCCTATTTAAAAACCAGTACCGGTGAAACGACCAGCGGCAATTTTTACACGGTACGGGATGAAAAAGGCATGACCATCTTTCAGACAGGACTGGCAGTGCATATTGACGATCGCTATATCAGCGAAAACGATGTGGAATACGTAGTTATCAAAATTGACGGCTTGAATGCCCAAGCTTCCATTGTGCAGACACAGGACAAGCCAAACCTGGAGCTTAATGACCACATCACTTCAAGTACCTTGCGCCTAAACCAAGCTGTTCCCACTGTCGTTGCCAAACCGACTCATGTCGTCATGTATCACACCCACGATGATGAATCCTATATACCGACGGACGGCAAGGCCAGCCAGCCAGCCCAAGGTGGGGTTCTCAAAGTAGGCGAAGCTCTCACCAAAACACTTAAAAATGCAGGCGTCAGTGTAACGCACAACCAGGACAGTCATGGTCCGCATGATGTCAATGCCTATCATCGTTCCCGCCGTACCGCTGTCCAATTGATCAAAGAACAGCCGGATGCAATCCTGGACATTCATCGCGATTCTGCACCGGTCAAAGCCTATTACACGACCATCAACGGGATCGACTGTGCCCGGGTGATGATAGTCATCGGCCGCTCCAACCCCAACATGAAAACCAACCTGGCTTATGCCCGGCAGATCAAGGCAAGCGCTGACAAATTATATCCAGGATTGTGTCGGGGCATCTTCATGGGACGCGGTGATTACAACCAGGATCTCTATCCCACCGCTATTCTGTTTGAAATCGGAACAGAAAAAATTTCTCGTAATTTGGCTGAAAATAGTGCCCGCTGTCTGGGAGATGTGCTGATCAGAGAATTGGGTGCGCGTAGAAGTTAATCGTCCTGTCTTTTTCCCTATCACGTATAATATAGTAGAATAGCTGAACAATGCGGATGGGGAAGGGATAACATGAAACTGGCGCCCAAATGGCAGTCATTAATTATCATTTCAATCGGCATATTCATGGCCACGCTGGATGGCAGCATCCTTAATATAGCCAATCCCACCATTGCTGAGGCCCTGCAAACAGACATGCAGCAAGTGCAGTGGATCGTTACCGTGTATATGCTGGTAATCACCGCCAGTCTGATTTTCTTTGGCCGTCTAGGTGACCGTCTCGGCAATGAGAGAGTCTATGCAACAGGATTCCTGATTTTTGCGCTGGGCTCCTTTCTATGCAGTCTCTCCGCTTCCCTGCCCTTTTTGATTGCCTGCCGGGTTGTTCAAGCCATGGGCGCCAGTATGATGATGGCAACAGGTATGGGCATCATTTCCAACACCTTTCCCGACGGAGAGCGCGGCAAGGCTCTGGGGTTGACCGGAATGATCGTTGGACTGGGCAACATGACCGGTCCCGGGTTGGGCGGCTTTCTCGTGACCCAATTTACCTGGCCGGTTCTGTTCTTAATCAATGTGCCTATCGGGTTGCTTGGCTTTTGGCTGGGAATGCGCTTTTTGCCAAAACAGCAATTCAATCCGAACCTCAGCGGTCACGACTGGTTAGGCACAATAGTATTCGCCTTGTTGACCGGACTGCTGATCTATAGCGTAGCTCATGCCAGCGCATGGATTGGGTTGGTATTGTTGCTGATACCGCTTTTTTGCTGGATGGAAAACAGATCCGTACATCCCCTTCTTGATTTTACATTATTTAAAATTAAGAACTTTTCCTATGGAATGGTAATGGCCTCCGGAATCTACATTACCCAGATGACGGTGTTGTTCCTCCTGCCCTTTTTCTTGGAGGAAGTATTTCACCTCAATCCCTCCAGGTCGGGGTTGTTGATAACCGTGACTCCCATTTGCATGGCCATTACTGCGCCTCTGGCAGGAACGCTGTCTGACAAAGTTGGTTCCCGCAAAATCCTATCTTTGTCTCTATTCATTGTAACCGGTGCTTTCCTTGTTTTGACAACCCTAAAGGCACAATTTGAACCCGGCAGAACAATTGCCGGACTGGCCTTGCTGGGAATCGGTATGGGGATGTTTGGCTCCCCCAATAATAGTTCCATCTTTTCCTCCGTACCCAAGGAGAAAGCCGGCTACGTAGGCGGCTTTATTGCAACCGTGCGCAATCTTTCCTTTGCACTCGGAACTGCTGGATCCGTCAGCGTCTTTTACTTTGTGCTGGCACTCGGCCAAAAAAGCATGTCTTACAATCAGGCTTACATACACGCCAGCAATACCGTTTACTTGTTGGCCGCTGCCATTACCGGTGCCGGATTCATCTTTTCCCTGCTGGGACGCTGGGGAGGCAATCCGGCGGATGACCAAACCCAGGTTGATTGCGAGAATTCTTGCAAATTATCTTGCAAAAATTCTTTTCCCAATGCATGATTGATTTCTTTGACCTATGATTTTTGTTCTGCTATAATACTTAATGCATGTGCGCCCGTAGCTCAGTGGATAGAGCACCGGCCTCCGGAGCCGGGTGCGGAGGTT
>DAOTHZ010000109.1:0-5376 GCA_035447945.1 Syntrophomonas sp. | reverse complement strand
AAAGCCCGGGGAATTAAAATCGCCATCGGATCTTCCAGTAAAAATGCCAAGTTAATTTTGCAGCAGATCGGACTGAAAGATTACTTTGACGCAATTTCCGACGGTACCAACATTAGCCGCTCCAAACCGGACCCGGAAGTGTTTATAAAAGCGAGTGAGTATTTGGGCGTCGAACCACAGTTTTGTCTGGTGGTTGAAGATTCCAGAGCCGGGGTGGAAGCTGCTGTGGCTGCCAACATGGATTGTGCGGCCATGGGAGATGCCGCCGGGGCTGGAATGGCCACCTATGATCTGGAGTGTTTTTCAGATCTGCTGTGCTATGTTACATGATCAATTTCTTCAATGCCCACCGGGCGGCGCAGAATAGATATTTCGCAGTGAAATAAGGGGAATAAATAAATCAAGCAAAGAAATTAAGGAAGTGAATTGAATTTGCCAATCCATTATCGCATTCATTGTCTGGCGGTCGGGGCCGTGCGGACATTGGTTCATACGTTGGATCACGAGAAGCGCTGGTTACTGGAACCGGCGGTATTTCCCATTCTCGTTTTTTGTTTGGAAACAGAGCAGAGACGTATTCTGATTGACACCGGGGCACCCAATCCGGCCTTGCTGAGCAACGTCCTGAGACAGGCAGGTATTCTGCCCGGTGAAATAGATACGATCATCCTGACCCATCTTCATTTTGATCATTGTGCCAACACGGCTTTGTTTCCCTCCGCCCGCTTTGTTCTTCAGCAAAAGGAATGGGAGAGTGCACGCGACCCGGTCGAATCGCAGCAGGACCTTTATGTGCCGGAGCTGATTACTGAGGTCGGTCAGCGTGATTTGGTATTGGTGGAAGGTGATTGCGAGGTCGCCGACAGCATTGCAGTGCATCTGGTTCCCGGTCATACCCCGGGACAACAGGCGGTTTCTGTGTCTACGGTTGACGGTACATATGTCGTGGCCGGAGATTTGTTTGGGACCTTCTTTAATATCCATCCGGCTGTCCATCAACTGATTGATCTCACCGGCAAGCGGATCCCCGTTCCTGTCTTGCCGGGAGAGGAGTTCCATCCGCCGGACATTCGTACGGATCTGCCTGATTGCCTGACCAGTGCCAACAAGCTGTTAACAATTGCGGGCAGCCGGGAACGAATCATTCCCAGCCATGAACCCGCTTTATCCGGCAAAATTTATCCGTAGGCCTGTGCCGGCCCGATTAATCAAGCAGAGCACGTATGCTCCCTTCAGAGGCATTTACAAGCTGTTGATGTCCGCCTGCGAGTATATTTTTATCTGGTTTTCCTGCAGGCGGGAGATGACTTTTTCGCTGTCCATGACGCGTAACACAAACAAGGCGTTTCCATCTGCATTGTAGTTAAAAGAATAAATGTACTCGATGGAGACATCGGCCGCTTCGATCATGGACAGGATATTGTCCAATGCACCCGGTTGATTGGGAATGCCGATACAGATTACTTGGTTTTTTTTGGACATAAGGCCGGCGCTTTTCAGACAATTCAATGCGTTATCGATACAAGCTTCCCGGATTATCATGCGAACAATGCCAAAATTTGAAGTATCGGCGATCGAAAGGGCCATAATATCAATCTTGTTTTCGGCCAATATTTTGGTCATTTCTCGTAAGGTTCCCCGGGCGTTCTCCAGATACACGGAGATTTGCGTAATAAACATAGCCTGCCCTCCTAAATATTTCTTTTGTCAATAATTCTTTTGGCTTTTCCTTCTGAGCGGGGAATGGACTTCGGTGCAACCAATTGAATTTTGGCATTGATTCCCACCACGGATTTAATTTTGTCCTTGATGTCGTCTCTTAATCTTTCGAGTTCAGCGACGGTATCGGAGAACATTGCTTCGGTCAGTTCCACCTGTACTTCCAGTTTATCCAAGGCTTTGACCCGTTCAACCACCAGCATGTAATGGGGAGAGACCCCATCCAGGCCGACCAATACGGACTCGATCTGACTGGGAAACACATTGACGCCGCTGATTACCAGCATATCATCGGTACGTCCGGCAATCTTATCCATCCGCACATGGGTGCGTCCACAAATACAGGGTTCAGCCGCCAATCGGCAGATATCATGGGTCCGATAACGAAGCATCGGCATACCGGTTTTGGATATGGTGGAAAAGACCAGTTCGCCTGATTCCCCATAGGGTAGAGGTTCTTCGGTTATCGGATCGATTATCTCTACCATAACATGATCTTCATTGACATGCATGCCTTTCTTTTCCAAACATTCAAAGGCGACTCCCGGACCGGCGATTTCGGTTAAACCATAAATATCACAGGCATCTATCCCTAAAAGCGCTTCCAGGGTAGCTCGCATCTCTTCCGACCAAGGTTCAGCGCCAAAGCAGCCGGATTTCAATTTTAATTCTTCTGGTTTGATACCCATCTCCCGGACGGTCTCTCCCAGGAAGGTTGCATAGGAAGGGGTACAGCAGAGCATGGTTACCCCCAGTTCTTTCATCATCAGGATCTGGCGCTGGGTGTTGCCGCTGGACATGGGTAACACCATGGCGCCAACCTTGGTTGCGCCTTGATGGGCCCCCAGACCGCCAGTGAACAAACCATACCCATAGGCAACTTGAATGATATCTTTTTTTCCGCCTCCGGCGGCCGTAATTGCTCTGGCTACCATCTCCGTCCATACCGCAACATCGTTTTTCGTATACCCGGCTACAATGGGTTTGCCGGTCGTTCCCGATGAACCTTGGATACGCACGATTTTTGATGGCGGTGCTGCGAATAAACCAAAGGGAAATTCATCGCGCAAATCGGTTTTTTCGGTGAAAGGCAAATGTCTTAGATCGTCTGCCGTTTTTATGTCCTCCGGCTTGATCCCTTTGGCGTCCATGCGGGCCCGGTAAAGGGGGACGTTTTTATACTCGAGTTGGACGGTTTCCCGCAACCGTTTGCTTTGCAGTGCAAACAAGGCATCGCGGCTCATGCATTCCATTGGGGAATTGTAAATTTTGTGTTCTCTGTGAGCAGACTTCATTCCTTATACCTCCGTTATGAAAATTTTGGCGAGGAAAAGGCAAAAAAAGCCCGTCCTCTGAACTACAGAGGACGGGCTGTATGTGCTACTTCCCGTGGTACCACCTCAGTTTGATGTTCTCTCGCGAAAACATCCTCATCGGGTACGGCAATTGCTTATACCCTATCGCGATAACGGGCGAACCCGGCTCTGCCTACTGAATCTTTTTTCAGCATGCTGCTCTCGGGATGAATTCGGAATGCTGTTCCTTGTTGGCTTGCACCATCCGTCAACTCTCTGCAAGGCTTCCGCAGACTTACTACTTCCCGGTCACTGCATTTAGTGTTTAAATTTTATTCCAGCCAATGAATTTTTGTCAATAACTTTTTAATGACAGTCTAACCATATCCATAATAGATATTATTCAGCAAAATCCTTGTCTACCGGCGGATCTGTATAGTGTTTTAGTTTCTTGTACAGTCCCGTCTTATGTATTCCCATTCTCTTGGCTGCCAGCGCAACATTTTGGTGGGATTCATTATATATTTTAAGAATATACTGCCTTTCAAATTCATGGAGTGCGTCCTTTAAAGGCATATTAAAGTCTGAGAAGGTGATCTCGTCATCCGTCGAATTTTTTTTGCTAAAGGCTCTTAATTTATCGTCAATGCGTTCTGCTGCTTTAGTAAAGTTTTCCAGAGTTAACATATCATCATGAGAAGAGATGACCATTCGTTCAATCGTATTTTTTATCTCCCGAACATTTCCTGGCCAATCGTAGCTTTTAAAATATTCAATAGCAGACTTCGAAAAATATTTGGACAAGTTATATCTTTGATTATATTCATTTAAAAAATAATTAATTAAAGGCTCAATATCATCTTTTCTCTTTCGAATTGGAGGGATGGTGACGGAGATAACATTGAGTCTGTAATATAAGTCTTCCCGAAAGAGATTGTCTTCCACCATTCTTTCCAGATCCTTGTTAGTGGCGGCAATTATCTTGACATCAACTTTGATCGTTTTATCTGCTCCCAGCCTTAAAATTTCACCGGTTTCCAAGACCCTTAAAAGCTTTGCCTGCAAACTTAGAGGCATATCTCCGATTTCGTCCAGAAACAGGGTGCCGTTATCTGCCATTTCGAAAAATCCTGGTTTGCCACTTTTTTTGGCCCCGGTAAAGGCACCTTCAGAATAACCAAAAAATTGTGATTCCATAAGATTTTCTGGTATTGCGGCACAATTAACCGGGATAAAAGCATTTTCACTGCGATTGCTGTTTTTATAAATGTATTTGGCAAAAACCTCCTTGCCTGTTCCAGATTCGCCGACCAGCAATACCGTACTATCAAAAGATGCGATTTTTTGGAGAAACGATAACATTTTCTTGGTTTGGTCGCTTTCAGCAATGATTTTATCATCCTGCATTCCCTTACCGTAGGCCTGGAGATTTGCGGGACTACTGTTCTTGGGATTATTCTCTTGGAATAATTTTGTCAGACCGGCGAAGAAATATTCGTACTGACTGTAAGACACAGCCATTTCTAGTTCACCGTTTTCATCAAAAATAGGTATGCCAACAGAATATTGGGGTCCTATTAATTTCCCGGTCATATAAGTAATCGAAATTTCTTTTGTTTGTAGAGCTTTTAAGCTGGATGAATTAACCAGCAATTCGTTTTCTACCGCATTATCCAAGCTCATGTTATAGGCTTCTTTGGTAAAACCACTGTTGGAAAAGGTGTATTCATTAATATAAATGGGTATTCTGTCTTTGCCTACCACCAGAATATTGCCGAAATAAGCTTCCAATACTTTGCGATAAAATTTCTCTCGTTCTGTAACATCAGGTTCTTTCAAAATATTGATGGTCATTTGATGGGCACTCCTATTCATCGTACTAAAAAGCTAAGTAGAAAATTTTCTATAGTATAGCAGAAATGTTTCTACTGTGGACAAATTTCTACTAAATATTTGTTGACGAAAGTTTTCAAAATGATCCCATAAGCAAAAATATAAAAATTGCGGTATCGGTAAAATTAGCTGTTATGGGATTAGCAAGTTGAATTACGATAATAATGAGATTCAGGTTGGCATAAAATTTGCTAAATATTATGAATAGATTTGGTGTTGATCACTGCCATATTTTTTTTTAGGGGGGATACCTTTACGTTTTAATGAAGGTTATGGATGTTTGTCCTATTAAATGATGCAGGAGTACCCGAGTGCTCCAAGTACTCCAAAAAAAAGAAAAAGGAGTTGTTGATAATGACAGAATATAAAATCCATCCCTTGGAAGTTGCCAAAATTGGAGTAGTTAAAGGGGTTGTAACCCAAATGGTTGACATGATGACCCCGATCGTAGCCCCGGTTCTTGCCTTCT
>DAOTHZ010000108.1:0-5523 GCA_035447945.1 Syntrophomonas sp. | reverse complement strand
TGCCGGATGCTTTCCTGAGAAGATGTATTTTCCATTACATTGCTTTTCCTGAGCCGGATGCCATGGAGCAAATCATTCGTGTCCATCACCCCCATGTAGAAAGAAAACTTCTGGAACAGGCTATGGAAACGTTTTACATGCTGAGAAACATCCCCAATATCCAGAAGAAGCCCAGCACCAGCGAACTGATCGACTGGCTGCAGGCTCTGGTGGTGGGCGGTATCAGCCCCAACAAGATTAAACAGGAATTGCCCTTCCTGGGAGTTTTGTTAAAGAAAAATGAAGATTTGGATACTTTGCTCAATCAGCTTTACAATAAAAACCAGAATAAAGCCCAGCCCCGCATGGGCGGCAGCTATTATCGTTAAATGACCTGCCTGCCCGCCGGTGCAGACCGTTTGACAGGCAATGGATGAATTCTGCATATAGAGGGACAACATATGTTTACAAAATTTTATTACTATCTGAAACATTTCGGCGTGCCCGTATCGATCAATGAATGGCAAGCCTTGATGGAAGCCTTGGACATGGGTCTGGCTGGTTCCAGTCTGACCGGATTTTATCAGCTTTGCCGGGCCCTGCTGGTTAAGACCGAAGCCCATTATGACCGTTTTGATCTGGCCTTTGCCAGCTATTTTGGGGATATCGAAACCCCGGAAGGATTGCCCGACAAGATTTGGGAATGGCTCAACAAGGAACTGCCGCAGATAGAAATTACCGATGAGATGAGACGCAACCACATGCAGATCGACTTGGATGAGATGAAACGCATGTTGGAGGAAAGACTGCGGGAGCAGACCGAAGAACACAACGGCGGCAATCGCTGGGTAGGCACGGGCGGAACCTCTCCTTTCGGCCATTCCGGCTATCATCCCGGCGGAATCAGGGTCGGAGGAGATTCCCGCAATCAGTCAGCCGTTAAAGTAGCAGGCATGAGAAGATTTCAGGAATTCAGAACCGATGAGACGCTGGGGATCAGACAATTTCAGATTGCACTGCGCAAACTGCGCCAGTTTACCACCCGCCTGGACGGGGTCAAGGATGAATTGGATCTGGACGGGACCATTGACAAGACCAGTCAAAACGCAGGACGTTTGGAACTGGTTTGGGAGCGCCCCCGGGTGAATGGCATGAAAGTGCTGCTGCTGATGGATGCAGGCGGATCAATGATTTCCTACAGCCACCTCTGCAATCAGTTGTTTACCGCAGTCAATAAATCCAATCATTTTAAAGATCTGAAGGTATTTTATTTCCATAATTGTATCTACGATTGGCTGTATCATGATTCCAGTTGCAGCCAGAGTGAATATACCGATACCGAATATGTGCTGCGTACCTACAGTAAGGACTATCGGGTGATCATTGTCGGTGATGCCAGCATGGCCCCGTATGAATTAATGCGGGTCGGCGGGGTGATCGATTGGGATCTGCACAATGACCAGCCCGGGTTTGAGTGGTTAAAGAAGATCCGCAAACAATTTGAGTATTCCGTTTGGCTCAACCCGATCCCCGCCAAGTACTGGGACTGGATGGACGGATCATACACCATCAAGACCATCAGCTCGGTATTTCCCATGGAAGAGCTGACCGTGGAAGGGCTGGAAAGAGGCATTCGCCGATTAAAGAGCAAGCAGTCGACCGGTGCAGCACTCAGTGTAAAATAAGTCAATAACCGATCAGCAATGCCAAGACGTCCAATTGACAGGGGCGTCTTTTTTCTGTTGTCAGCGCAATAGCTCAACCGGCTTTCCGGGTCAACAGAGCCTGGTGACTGCACCGGTGGTTTAAACCACCGGTTTTTTTATGAGGCCAATAATAAAATCCAGGCAACGCACAAAATTTCCAATTCCCTGCATATATATAATATTATCCTTTAGTTTTGCATCTGGTGCTGCTGGCATGAATAAAGGAGGGATATGGTTGAACAGTCACTTCCATTCGCTTATACAAAAGGATCGACAGGAGAAAAGGCATGAAAGCTGGGAGGGAACCCTCCTGGATTATCTGGAGGTAGTCAAAGAAAAACCGCAGTTGACAATGCTGGCCCATGAAAGAATGTATGAAATCATTGCCGCCGCCGGTGTGGATACCATTAAAACGGAAGATCACCCCCGACTGCGGCGTATATATGGCAATGATATCATCAAGCGCTATCAATTTTTTGAGCAGGACTTTTTTGGCATCGACAAGGTGATTATGGAGATCGTGCGCTACTTTCATTCGGCTACCATGCGGGGCGAGGAATCCCGTCAGGTTCTGTATCTGGTAGGCCCGGTAGGCTCAGGGAAATCCTCGATTATGGAAGCTTTGAAGCGGGCCTTGGAAAAGAGCCCTCCCATTTATACCCTGAAGGACTGCCCCATGCGGGAAGAACCTTTGCATCTTATCCCCAAACATTTGCGGCCGGATTTTGAAGAACTGCTGGGCGCGAAAATCGAAGGGGATTTGTGCCCTATTTGCCGCTACCGCTTGATCAATGAATATGACGGAGAGTACGAACGGTTTCCAGTAAGGACAATGGGTTTTTCCATTCGCGGCCGCAAAGGCATAGCGGTCGTGCCGCCGGTTGACCCCAATAACCAGGATGCCTCGGTATTGGTCGGCTCGGTGGATATTTCCAAAATGGATCTTTATCCCGAAGACGACCCCCGGGTTCTCTCCCTAAACGGAGCATTTAATGCCGGCAACCGGGGACTGGTCGAGTTTATCGAAATCTTTAAAAACGATGTTGAATATCTGCATACCATCATCACGGCCACCCAGGAGAAATCCATCCCATCCCCCGGCAAAGGCCCCATGATCTATTTTGATGGGATCATTCTGGCCCATTCCAACGAGGCCGAGTGGAACAAATTCAAATCCGACCATACCAACGAGGCTATCCTGGACCGGATCGTCAAGATCGAAGTTCCCTATTGTCTGGAGTTGGATCAGGAAGTAAAGATCTATCAAAAGATCTTGAAAATGAGTAAATTCAAGGCTCATATCGCCCCCCATACACTGGAGATCGCTTCCATGTTCGCAGTGATGAGCCGGCTGGTCCCCTCCAACAAGGTGGACAGCATTACCAAAATGCGCATCTACAACGGGGAAGAAATCGTGGTCAAGGATTCCAGCCAGCGAGTAGACATTCAGGAATTGCGTGATGAAGCCGGCAAGGAGGGACTGACCGGGATATCCACTCGTTTTATTATGAAAGCCATCGACAACGCTTTGTCTGAATCTGAATGTGACTGCATCAATCCGATTTTGGTGATGGAGGCCCTGGTCAAGGCCATTCGGGCTACCGATATGAGTGATGAAGACAAGAAGAAACTGCTGGTCTTGCTGCAGGAGACCTTGAAGCAGGAGTATCATCGTATTTTGGAAAAAGAAGTGACCCGGGCATTCATTCATGGCTATCGGGAACAAGCCGAGACGCTCTTCAACAATTATCTGGATCACGCCGAAGCCTATGTCAACAAAACCCGGATCAAAGACAAAAACACCGGCGAAGAACTGGATGTCGATGAAAAATTCCTGGAATCTATCGAAAGCCAGCTGGGGATTAGCGGGACGGCTGCCAAGGGATTCCGCAATGATGTCACCGCTTATATGTTTTCCCTGCTGCGCAATCAGGTCAAGATCGAATTTGGCAGTTATGAACCGCTCAAAGAGGCCATCGAAAAGAAATTGATCAACTCGGTACGGGAACTGTCCAGGGTGGTTACCCAGGCCCGGGTGCGTGACCAGGAACAGAAACAGAAGTATGACGCCATGGTGGAAGCGATGCGGGACAATGGTTACTGTGAGCATTGCTGCAACGTCATCCTCAAATATGCTGCCAATAACCTGTGGAAGGATTAGGGTGAAGTAATGGCGATATTTCGGGAGCAAAAGCGTGCCGGCCGGGATCGCAGTGCGGAAGACCGCCGCCGTCACCGCCAGTTGGTGGAGGAACATATCAAACGCAACCTCGGCAATATCATTGCCGAGGAGAGCATTATCGGCCAGAGCAAGGGGAAAACCTTCAAGGTCCCTATCCGGGGATTAAAGGAATACCAGTTTATATACGGAGACAACCATCCCGGGGTGGCCGGCGGCAAGGGTGATGAGAAACGCGGGCAGAGAATTACCGAGACCAACCGGCAGGTGCCCGGGTCTGGGGACGGAGCCGGCAGCATCGAAGGTGAGGAGATCTACGAAACGGAAATCACCCTGGAAGAACTGGTAGAATATCTCTTCGAGGATCTTCATCTGCCTTTTATGGAACGCAAGAAATTTTCCCTGCTGGAAACGGAAACCACCAACAAGCGCCGGGGAATCCAACGTAAAGGGATCCCGCCGCGGCTTTCCAAAAAGCGTTCCATGATGGAACGGATTAAAAGAATGAAATCAGCCCAGCGAGTCAATGAGGGTGAAAATGAAAACCAAGTCCTCCAGCCGGGGGAGCGTTTTCCCTTCAGTGAATATGACCTGCGCTATCAGCGTCTCAAGGAGCAGACCAAGCCGGAGTCCAATGCGGTGGTGATCTGCACCCTTTTGTGACCAGTAGGCGTTATTAAGAGAAAATTAAAGGGAGGTTGTTATAAATTAGCTTTATCGTAATAATTGGTTTTTATTTAGTGGTTTTTAAAGGTGTATGTCTTTGCGATTACATATTAAAGTAGAGAGATTTAATGTTGATCAGAGTTTAAAGGATGTGAACTCTATTTTTCGAAAACGGATTTATACGAAATGTTAAAATCCATACATTTTGGGGAAAATCAATTGCATATCAGCTAGAACGATGATATTATAAAGAACAAAAGTTCTGAAAAAGGTGCTATGATATGAGAGTTAGAATTATAGAAACGATTGAACAATGGCACATACTTAAAGCCGCTTTGATAGAAAAAGGATATAAACTATGGCAGACGCAATTTTCATATGATGCCCCAGAAGGCTATCGCGCATGGTTCTGGAAAGATGATAAGCAGGTGGAAGTAGCCACGCATAACCAAGAAATACAAAGTGATATTGTTAGCTGCAGATATTTAAAATCATATACTAATAAAGATAACCAAAAGAATAATTGTGAGATAGGATTCACTTCTAAAGATGAGGAACAAGAATGGACACTTGCCGCCAAAACCATTCTGAAAAATAATAGGAATGCTTTTGACCGACTCGGAAAAATATAATGCTTTCCATTCCTCTGTCCTTCATAATTTTGGAGCTTTAATATATATTTTTGTAAGGGTGCAAATTTGAATTTATGGATGCCTCATTATATCGCAGTTGCAGCACATCGGGGGGGGATCGGATGTGTGAAAATGAGTTTACTCAATTTAAATCTCTGAATTTTTAAACAAGACATACTAGCAGTCTATGGGGTTTTGTCGATAGCAGAAATAATTATTATATATTTTTTATTGCGTGCAGTTTTAAAACAAAGTCTGATGATTTGGTCTATTAAATATATTCATATACAAAGATATTCCCAAATTAGGAGCATTCCTGTAATCCTTAAAAGCGGTCTTTGAAAAAAGAGACGCCCACCAA
>DAOTHZ010000107.1:0-5544 GCA_035447945.1 Syntrophomonas sp. | reverse complement strand
GGCAGTTCAGCCTTGGATTTGCCTGCTGCACATGCGGTTGCCGCAATCTCTGCAGGTGTTAAAAATCCCATTACAATTCCCCTTTCCTTTATTTTTTCCCGACGTTTCAGTTATGAATTTCAACAATCTTTTTTTGAAAATCATAACTTTTTACATACTCGTTAATCATTCTACGAAAAGCAAATAAATCCTGCTTAATATATTATTTTGTTTATAAATATTCTTGCGACCAAATGATCCCTTGCAATAAATCGCTGTCGCTGACAAGGATTGACGATTTTCCCAGCAACTCCATGATCAGCATGGTAATAAGAACCCCGGCATTAATAATATCGGCCCTTTCCGGCTGTAAACCCGGCAGTCTTTTACGCAGCGGCAACGGAGTTCTTTCCAGCAGTTGATAAATATCTGCTGCTTCCTGACGTGTCACCTGATGCCCGTGTACCTTTTTCGAATCATATTCATCCAGACCCAATTTAACGGATGCAATCGTACTGGCTGTTCCGCCTACCATCACCAGAGGATATTCCGCAAATCGACCTTGCATGGCTTGGACCGGTTGCAAACGCTCGGCAATGTCAGCAGCATTCATCTGCATTTCTGTGGCTCGAACCGCACCCACCGGCAGAGAAATGACAAAATCCTGATGATTGCATATGAATTCCGTACTGCCGCCCCCCAAGTCGGCGACCAACGGTGGGTGATCCAGCTGCAGACCTTTTTCAACGCCGATATAACTCAGCTTTGCTTCCTCTTCCCCGCTAATGATTTCCACCGACATATGACTGCGGCGGACGGCTTCTTCCACAAACGCTTGTCCGTTGCCTGCCTCGCGAACCGCGCTGGTAGCAACTGCGCGAGCATATTGAACATCATATGCCCGCAAGATCGGCTCGATCTTCTCCAGCCACTGCCAACTACGCTGAGCTGCCTCTCCGCTGATCTGTCCGCTTTGACTTAAACCCGCCCCGATCCGTGTGGTTTCGATTTCCTTGTACAAAGTCTCCAACCTCTGACCCTCTCTGGCAGCGATCAGCAGCCGACAAGAATTGGTGCCAATATCAATGGCCGCACACCTCATAACAAACCTCCTATTTATTCTTGTTGAATGATTGACTGCACAAAAAAGCACTTCGTTTAGAGAAGTGCTTTGCATATCTGTTTACTGATAGTTCTTTCTTCTGCGAGGCTCAACTTTATTCTTGAGGGGCTGCATTCTTTCATCGCTTTCTTTTAGAAACCTGCTGATTTTGTCATCCAGCGTAACTGGTGCTTCAGGTTTTTTCGGCCCGCTGAACCCTCTATTGTCCCTGCGCGGTTCAGAACGATTGTATTTGGGTTGACTGGGTACTGGCGGAACAACTTTGGGTGGAAGTGCCTGCTTAATAGAAAGTCCAATCTTTTTGCCGTCTATATTCAGCACTTTTACCTTGACCTGGTCACCCTCTTTGATGTAGTCTTTGACATCCTTCACATAAGTGTCTGCGATTTCCGAAATGTGAACCAAACCTACCACGCCACCGGGCAACTCAATGAATGCTCCAAACGTTGTAATCCCTTGTACTTTGCCCTCAATAATCTCGCCAGGCACAATATTCGTCTGTTCAGTTGGCATAAAAATTAAGATCCCCCTCAAATAATACTATGTTCATTGTATTAAAAGCATCGGGGCTAGTCAACCAGAAACAGCGATTAATCCTCCTGTAGATCAATGATTACTTTTTCACCGTTCTTCACCATTCCCAGTCTCTCCCGGGCGAGTTTTTCGATGGTTTCAGGTGCTTTTAAATCCCGGAGTTTATCCTGGTATTGGCGATTGATTTCTTGCAGCTGGGCTTTCTCATTTTTTAATTCCCGCTTTTGGGCAGACAGCTCCATGATTGTTTTCCCCCGCGGCACGATGGTTACGAGCAAGACGATGCAAATCAAGCCGCTCATCAACAACCGCCTTCTTTTATTCTCAGGCTTCATCCACGTCCTCCTCTGCAAAAATACCCATCACATCTCCGGGAAGCACGATGACAACTTCGTATCCCTTGCTGCGGGCACGATTATATAAAGTAGCCACTGTACTGGCGCTCACTTTGAGCATACGGGTAATCTCTTCGGTGCTTTTGCCCATTTCTTTCAGTACCACGACTTGTCTTTCCCTGAAACTAAGCTTTTCGGCTCCCCTGATTTCGATCTTCATATTATTAACCATAACTCATCCACATATTTTCCACAATATGTGGACAAAACTTTTTTTGCGTTTTTTTGGTTTATTCACGGGGGGATTCGTCAGGGGAAATCGGGGGATGATGCTGACGCCATTTCGTGCGGATTTTTTGAATCAGCCATAATCCAGGGCGGCGGATCCAACCAGCCATCAAGGTAGCGAAATGTACCCCTGCTGCGGCCATGGTTTGCATAGGCTGATATAAATAGGGCGCCAATGTTTTATAATAGAATAGTGCTCCCAAAACTAAGAAAACAAATGTATAAAACCGCAAAGCGCCTTGATTGATGAACAGCATGCCCAGCGATACGATCAGGATCATCAATACCCAGAAAACAAAGTCCAGCAAATACAAGATATGCTTGCCAGCTTTCCAGGCTTTGATGACTAGTTGATAAAAATGCAGAACAAATCCGGCGATTACGCCCAACAGCAAAGTGAAAACAAGTATTTGTATCTGGGTAAACAGACCCAGCAATGGAATCCCCCCTACTTCAAGAGTCGGTTAAGGATCGTTTTTCCTTTGTTTTTGAGATTTGTCCCCTGGGGTTTGTAAGCCAGTTGGTTGATGCTTCCCACGACCGCCACCTGTCCTTTGTCAAGATTGAGCATGGTGATATGCAGTTCCTCTCCTCCTATCTCCAGATAACCCATCACTGTTTCGAGAATAATTTCTTCTTCATCAAAATTGATTACGTTGGTGATTCCGCTTAATTCAACTGATTTGCGATTCGCCATCATAATGGAATGCTCGTTCATTGATCTCACCTCCTTCATGAGCGCTCCATCATCCGCTTATGCTATGCAGATGATGAAATCTGCTTTGCCAATAGCTATGCAAACCGTAACCATTTTATTCACAAACTGGTTCTCCTCATTTTATGTTTAGCCTTGGACAGTGTCTTCGCCTGGCCAAAACGGTCAAAAAAAAAATACGTCCCGTATTTACATACGAGACGTTCCATTCATTCGATTATCTTGTATAGGTTGCGCGCTTCACTGGCTTTGATGTTCTCCTTGATATCAAGTACCTCAAAAACGGTTTCCCGCTCCCCAATCCGTAAAGTGATTCTGTCTCCCTTTTTGATTTCGGTTGATGGCTTGGCTACTCTGCCGTTCACCATCACTCTTTCATTTTCGGCAAAATCCTTGGCTACGGTCCGCCGTTTGATAATCCTGGATACCTTTAGAAACTTATCCAGACGCATTCTAATCTACGGCATCTTTTAATGCCTTGCCCGCTTTAAAGGCCGGTACTTTGGTGGAAGGAATGCTGATTTCCTCCCCGGTCTGCGGGTTTCTGCCTTTTCTGGCCTGACGTTCCCTTACTTCAAAGGTGCCAAACCCAACGAGCTGTACTTTATCACCAGCTTTTAATGCGCTTTCAACGGTGGCAAAGAAAGCATTGACGATTTTGTCTGCATCCTTTTTAGTTATGTTGGCCTTCTGGGCAACCTCACTGATTAATTCGGTCTTGTTCAATGATATCCCTCCTTCTGTAGTATATTATTGGCATATTATGCTATTCTATGCCGAGCCTGTTTATCCTCCTTTTATCGATGTAAAAGTTGTAAAGTTGATTCTCGCAGCATGTTCATCGGCAAGCTGTCCATGACTTATAGCCCTTGGGATTTGGCTTCTTCCCAGAGTAGATCAAGTTCTTCCAGGCTCATGTCAGTAAATTCCTGGTTGCTGTCTTCCAATCTTTTTTCGATATAATGAAAGCGCCGGGCGAATTTATTGTTGGATGACTGTAGGGCTTGTTCCGGTTCGACGCCTTCCAGTCTGGCAATATTGACCAGTGCGAAAAACAGATCCCCGGTTTCCTCAAGCTTGTCCTTCGCATTATCAGCTCTTACCAATTCCTCTACTTCTTCCTGAAATTTAACCAGCGCACCCTGTACATCCGGCCAGTCAAAACCTACCCGGGCTGCTTTTTCCTGCATTTTTTCGGCCCTCATTAAAGCCGGCAAACCCTGGGGTATGCCATCAAGCAAATATTTTTTGCCTTCTTTCTTTTTAAAGCCCTCCCATTTATTTAACACATCCTCGGCAGTTTCCAGTTGCATGGTGCCAAAAACATGGGGATGCCTGTCCACCATCTTACGGCTGACACGTCGGGCCACATCAGCAAATTGAAAATGTCCTTCCCGTTCAGCCAGCGCAGCATGAAATACAATTTGTAAAAGCAAATCCCCCAACTCTGTCGCTAATTCATCCATATCGCCATGGTTAATGGCATCAATCACTTCATACGTTTCTTCAATTAAGTAGCGCACCAGGGATGCATGGGTCTGTTCCCGATCCCAGGGACACCCGCCTTCTCCCAGAAGCCGGTCCATAATAGCAATCAGTTCTTCCAAGGCTTGCCCGTTACTGCTCATCATTTTTCTTCTCCTCCGTCTTTACAAAGGGGGACCTGTCTGCTCACCCCGACCTATTAATTTTTTGATCATCTGCATATCCAGTTCTTTAAAAAGCAGCAGTAATGCAGCATACACTGCTACCCCAATAACGATGGCCAGCAAAGTAGCCCAATGGGAATGAAGACCGATTCCCACCACAGTGCTGTAACTCATCTTGACACAAACACCCATGGTAACAGTAATCAGAGATAATTTCAGCAGGCGGCCGGTTTCAAATTTTACCCCTGTGTATCGTTTCAGGAAAAACAAGTTCAGCATCGATCCAATCCCAAAAGCCAAAACCGTCCCAATCGCTGCGCCTCTGATATTGAGCATTGGAACGCTGGTTAAACTGTAGTTAAAAACCACTTTGAGCAAACCGGTTACCAGCAGGCTGCGCATGGCAATCTCCGGTCGTCCAATCCCCTGCAGTCCGGCGCTGGACAACTGGAAGGCAGCCAACACAATGGTTGAGAAGGCCAATATCTCCAGCGGTATTCCGGCTTCGGGAGCAGCATACAAAAGATCACAGATTTGTACTGCCAGTACATACAAACCGGCAGCACAGGGCAGCGAGATCAGCATCCCGGCTCTTATACCGGAATTAATGCGGTCATTTAAACTGCGGTGATCCCGGTTGGCCAGTGCTTCCGACACTGCCGGCACCAAACTGGTAGCGATAGAGATGGTGAAAATCGTAGGCAGGCTAATCAATACGGCTGCCATTCCTGATAGTTGACCGTACAGGGCTGTCGCCTGAGAGGTGGTATAATTGATGGCCATTAAACGTCCCGGTACGATAATGGCATCAAGAACCTGCACCAGCGGCAACACAACGGCGCCAAAGGACACCGGAACAGCCAGCCGAACAAATTCAGCAGCAAGATCCTTGGCCCGTTCAGAACTGCAGAGAAGCTCTTC
>DAOTHZ010000106.1:0-5555 GCA_035447945.1 Syntrophomonas sp. | reverse complement strand
TCATGGGAGGAAAGCTCTGATGACCAATCTGAGAAACATTCCATCGATAGACGAGTTGCTGGCCCAGCCGGAAACCCGGCACCTGCTGGCAGTGTATCAGCGTGAATTCATTGTTGATATACTGCGTCGGGCGGTCAGCGATGTACGCACGGAGTTGCGGACATCCCGGCAAACGATTGCCAAGGCAGAAATCAGCCAATTGGTTTTGCAAAAGGCGGATGTGTTCTTAAAAAATACTGTCCGCGGCAGCCTGAACCGGGTCATCAACGCCACGGGTGTTGTTTTGCATACCAATTTGGGACGAGCGCCGCTGGCGGATCGGGCATTTCAATATATGCAGGCCACAGCGCAGCGCTACAACGATCTTGAGTTTGATCTGGCGGAAGGGCACCGCGGCTCGCGCTATACGCACGTTGAGGAACTGCTGGTACGGCTGACCGGTGCGCAGGCTGCGCTGGTCGTCAACAACAACGCCGCTGCCGTTTTACTGGGGCTGTCAACTATGGCCCAAGGTCGTGAAGTTATCGTTTCCCGGGGACAATTGATCGAGATCGGCGGGGCCTTTCGCATTCCCGAAGTAATGAAAGCCAGCGGGGCCAAACTGGTTGAAGTCGGCACCACCAACCGCACCTATTTGCGTGATTACGAAGCGGCCATCACCGAGGATACCGCCTTGTTGTTTTCTGCCCACACGTCCAATTACAAAATCATGGGCTTCACTGCGGAAGCAGGGTTGGATGAACTAGCCGCTTTGGGGCAGGCCCGAGGCTTGCCGGTGATGCATGATCTGGGCAGCGGCATCCTGGTGGATTTAGGAGAATGGGGACTTAAGGATGAACCCACCGTCCCGGACAGCATCAATTCCGGCGCGGATATCATTACTTTCAGCGGAGACAAGCTGTTGGGCGGTCCCCAGGCAGGCATTATCGTCGGAAAGCAAAAACATATTGAAGCCATGAAAAAGAATCAGCTGACCCGCGCCCTGCGAGTGGACAAACTAACCATTGCTGCCCTGGAAGGGACGCTGCTGGAATATTTGAGCGGAGATCCCCGTCAGCATATACCGGTCATTCGGATGCTGACCCTGCCTCTCGAGCAATTGCGGGAAAATGCCGAAGAACTCAGGGAAAAGCTGGAGCAGACACTGGACGGCAATCCCCAGGTCAGCAAACTGGAAGTCATCGCACTGGAGGACATGGTCGGAGGCGGCGCCTACCCAACGTACAAACTGCCCGGTTACGGAGTCCAACTGGCCTTGCGCGGCAAGAGCCTGGAAGCTGCTGCCCGAGCGTTGCGCATGCTGGAACCGGCCTTACTGACCCGTCGACAGGAAGATGCACTGTTGCTCAGCGTACGTACCCTGCTGCCCGGAGACCAGGAAGAAGTCGCCGGGCTGCTGGCCCAAGTGCTGCAATGAATAACCGCCAGTACGGGCCAACAAGGGGACGTTCCTTTTGTTGGTTGATTGACAACTGAGAAAGCCAACAAAAAAAACGTCCCCCTGTTGGGTCAGGAGGAAAAAGAATGAAAAGACTGATTATCGGAACAGCCGGACACATCGATCATGGCAAGACCACCCTGGTCAAAGCCTTGACCGGCTTTGAAACCGACCGGCTGAAAGAAGAAAAGCAACGAGGCATATCCATTGAATTGGGATTTGCGCCTTTTTCCCTGCCCAGCGGGCAGAAAGCCGCCATCGTAGACGTCCCCGGGCATGAAAGATTTATCCGTCATATGTTGGCTGGAGCCTTTGGCATTGACATGGTTCTGTTCACCATCGCCGCCGATGAAGGCGTCATGCCCCAGACCCGTGAACATATGGACATCATCGAGTTATTAGGGGTGGACAAGGGCATCATCGTCATTACCAAAAAAGACATGGTGGATGAAGAATGGCTGATGATGGTGGAAGAAGAAGTCAGCGAGTATACTGCCCAAGGCATCCTGAAAGGCTGCCCCATCGTCGCCGTATCCGCGGTAACCGGGGAGGGCATCAAGGAATTGCTGACGACCATTGAGGAAGTTGCCGCCGACGTGGTAGAAAAGCCGGTTTTCGGACAGGCTCGTCTGCCCATCGACCGGGTCTTCAGCATTGCCGGTTTTGGAACGGTGGTGACCGGCACCTTGTGGTCAGGGCAGATTAATGTGGGAGACAGTCTGGAGCTGATGCCGGTGCAGCGCATGGTCAAAGTCCGAACGTTACAGGTGCATAATGAAAAAGTTCCCACTGCCTATGCCGGACAGAGAGTCGCGGTCAATTTGCAGGGCGTTGATCTGGCCGATATCAAAAGAGGTTATCTGCTGGCCAGCAGCGGCTATTTGGAACCCAGTTACCGGGTAAACGCCCGCTTGCGTCTGCTCTCCAGCAGCCCGCGCACGCTGCAGAACTGGAACCGCATTAGATTTCATTTGGGCACGGATGAGACGCTGGGCAGAATTGTTCTGCTGGATCGGGATGAACTCCTGCCGGGAGACGAAGCGTATGCCCAGATTGTGATGGAAAAACAAGTGGTTGCCTACAAGGGTGATCCCTTTGTAATTCGGTATTATTCCCCGGTTAATACCATCGGCGGAGGGACCATCATCGATCCCAATGCTACCCGACAAAAGCGTTTCAAGGAAGAGGTCCTCAACGATCTGATGGTCAAAGAAGAAGGCAGTCTTTATGATTTGGTGCTGCACGAACTGGAAACATCCGGTACGGAACCGCTGACGATCCAGGAAATTGCCCGTCGCACCGGCAATACTGAGGCCAATGTCGAAACCGAAGTCCAACAACTGCTGGATGATGAGAAAATCATCGATACCAGCGGCAAGGGAGCCTATTATTTCAGCGCCCAGGCAGTACAGGCCATGGGCCTATCCATCAGCAAGACGATTGCGGAACATCTGCAAAAGTATCCACTGCGCCAGGGTTATCCCAAAGAAGATATGCGCAGCCGCGGGTTCAACCAATTAAATCCCAAGGTCTTCAGCGGCTTGTTAAAATATTATGAAGACCACGGCGTGTTGCAAAGTCAGAACAATCTTATTACCTTACCGAATTATGTTGCCCATCCCGGAGATAAAGAACAGAAAATTATTGCGGAAATCAAGCAAAAGTTTCAGGAAAATGAATTTAACCCGCCCGGTTGGGATGAAATCGATGTTTTGAAGGGTTTGGAGGAAGCCCAGCGCAATGAAATTATTTCCTATTTAATAGACAGCGGCTATTTGCTGAAAATCAGCGACAATATCTATTTTTCCACAGCAGCCATGGAAAAAGGCAAGGCACTGCTGGCGGAATATTTCACCAAAGAAAAGGAACTTTCACTGGCCACCGCCCGGGATATTTTTAATACCTCTCGAAAGTATGCGCTTCCTTTGGTAGAATATTATGATAGAATTCGCTTTACGAGAAGGGTTGGAGACATGCGGATCAAGGCTTAAAGGAAGTGACAGGGGAAGGAGTTGGTGACACCCCACACATCTTTTAAAGGGGATCGGCACTCCCTTCTTCTTTTCATTGCTGAAGCGAAAAGCTTTTAGATACAGAAAAACAAAAAAATACCGAAAAAACAGCAGGAAGATGCACGGTTTTTGACGAATCACACAGGATACATTAAACTTCCGGCCGGGTTTAAATTCGAAAATCCTGCCGTTCTTTTGCAGGTTTAGACTTGAACAAATGCTCGGGAAGTACTACAATTTCTTGAAACGACGTTTACTATTTTTCGTCCGGAATATTCGTCAGGAAACAGACTTAAATGGGAACTTTCACGGTCGGCCGTGATAGTGATAAAAAAAGAAAGAAAGAGGAGGAACAGGATGAAAAAGAGCAGTAAAAGAGTAGCGATGCTGGTATTGATGGTATTCATGCTCGCTATCGTGGCTGGCTGCGGCGGCGGCGGAACCGGCGACAAAACCACAGAACAAGCCGAGAAAATCAATGTCGGTGTCAATGTTGAGCTGTCCGGCGGTGTTGCCAGCTACGGCACCAACGCAAGAGACGGTGCCATTCTCGCCATCGAGGAGATCAACCAGGCCGGCGGCGTGCTTGGCAAGCAGCTTAATCCCATTGAAAGAGACTGCAAATCAGTGGCTGACGAAGCCATGAGCGTAAGTGCCGCATTGGTAGGCGAAAAAATCGTCGCCCAGATCGGACCGTTGACCAGCGGCAACGTAGCCGGCAGCACCCCGGTGATGATGGACAACAAAATTCCGCTGATTGCTCCGGCAGCAACGGCCGCCAATGTAACCGTTGACGACAAAACCGGCGCGACCAGAGATTACATCTTCCGGGTCTGCTTCATCGATCCTTTCCAGGGCACTTTGATGGCGCAGTTTGCCGCTGACAATCTGAAAGCCAAGAAGGCCGTTATCTATGGGGATACTTCCAGTGATTACGGCAAAGGACTGGCGGAATACTTCAAAAAGACCTTCGTTGAAAAGGGCGGAGAAGTTATTGCTGAAGAAGGTTTCGTAAAAGACGATCGCGATTTCAGAGCAGCGCTCACCAAGATCAAAGGACTCAATCCCGATTTCATTTATATCCCCGGATATTATCAGGAAGTCGCTCCCCTGATCAAACAGGCGCGTGAACTGGGTATCACCGCTCCCATGGGCGGCGGCGATGGCTGGGATTCTCCTGATATGGTCAGTGTGGCCGGAGCAGCGGCGCTGAACAATACATTTTTCACCAACCATTATTCTTCCCAGGACAAAGACCCCAAAATTGTTAAATTTGTTGAAGCTTTCAAAGCCAAATACAACAAAGAGCCTGATGCTTTTGCGGCCCTTGGCTACGATGCTGTACAGCTGATGGTGCAGGGTCTGAAAGATGCCGGCGAGGCAGATCCGGTCAAATTGGCCGCCGCCATTGCCCAAATCAAAGACTTTGAAGGGATCACCGGCAAAATGAGTATCGATGAACAACACAATCCGGTAAAAGCCGGCGTCGTAATTGAATTCAAAGATGGTGCCCAGATAATGAATACGAGGATTCAACCGTAACAAGCGCTGTAGAGGAAGAGAGGAACAAGCCTCTCTTCCTCTTTGACAGCAGGAGGAAGTGTCAATTTTGCTGGAATTTATACAACAGATGGTCAACGGCTTGTCGCTGGGTGCGATTTATGCCTTGATCGCTCTCGGCTATACGATGGTCTACGGCATCATTAAACTAATCAACTTCGCCCACGGAGATATAATGATGGTGGGCGCTTTTGTGGGTTATTTTTCCCTGACCCTGTTGGGGACCAACATCATTGTAGCCATGGTGTTCTCCATGCTGGTCTGCGCCATCCTGGGCGTATTGATCGAAAAGATCGCCTACCGTCCCTTGCGCAACTCGACCCGTATCGCGGCACTGATTACTGCCATCGGCGTTTCCTTGTTTCTCGAATATGCGACGATATTTATTCTGGGTCCGGCCCAGAGAGTATTTCCCGAAGCCGCCTTTAAAGTAAAAGCCTACAATATTGCAGGTCTGTCCGTTTTAAACAAGGACGTATTCGTGATTATTTCAGCCGTTGTGCTGATGCTGATTCTTCAATATATCATCAAATGGACCAAAACCG
>DAOTHZ010000105.1:0-5670 GCA_035447945.1 Syntrophomonas sp. | reverse complement strand
TTAAAGCAATTCTTGAATAGATTGGGAGGATATTGCCAGAATGAAAAGGACGCATAATGCAACCGGATTGACTTTGGAACATGCAGGCGAGGAGGTCGTCCTGAACGGGTGGGTAGACAACCGCCGCGATCATGGCGGGCTCATTTTTGTCGATCTGCGGGATCGGTCCGGGATTATCCAGATCGTTTTCAATCCGGAACTGAATGAGCAAGCATTCCATCTGGCCGAGTCGGTCAGAAGTGAGTATGTGGTTTCCTGCCGGGGAAAAGTAGTGGCACGTTCCGAAGCCAACATCAATCCCAATTTGGAGACAGGACGTATTGAGGTACATATTGAATCCATGGAAGTATTAAATATCGCCAAGACCCCGCCCTTTTACATTGAAAACGGGATTGATGTAGATGAAATGCTGCGCATGCGTTATCGTTATCTTGACCTGCGCCGTCCGGAAATGAAGGATAATCTGATGCTGCGTCACCGGGTCATCAATACAATACGGCAGTTCCTGGATGAAGAAGGTTTTATTGAAATCGAAACCCCGATACTGGGCCGCAGCACCCCGGAGGGGGCACGTGATTATCTGGTTCCGAGCAGGATTCATCCGGGTGAATTTTATGCGCTGCCCCAGTCGCCCCAACAATACAAACAAATGCTGATGGTAGCCGGCATGGAGAAGTATTTCCAAATCGCCCGCTGTTTCCGTGACGAGGATCTGCGAGCCGACCGGCAGCCGGAATTTACCCAGTTGGACATGGAAATTTCCTTTATCGATGAAGAAGATGTTTTTACTTTGATTGAATCGCTTATGCAAAAAGTTTTCAAAGTTTCCAATCATATCGACCTGGCTATCCCGTTTCCGCGGATGACCTATGCCGAGGCCATGCTTAAATATGGCAGTGACCAGCCCGAATTGCGTTTTGGCTGGGAGATTCAGGACATCACCGGGCTGGTGAGGGACGTGGAGTTTAAAGTGTTCTCGAGTGCCATTGCTGCCGGAGGCGTTGTCCGTGCTCTCAATGCCAAAGGCTGTGCCTCCTTTACCCGCAAAGAGATTGATGATTTGGGTAAAACGGCGATGGCTTTTGGTGCCAAAGGCCTGGCTTGGATCATTGTCACCGAAAACGAAATACGTTCCCCCATCACCAAATTCTTTACCGAGGAGCAAATGCAAGCTGTATTGCAGGAATTGCAGGCAGAGCCCGGTGACCTTCTGTTGTTTGGTGCTGACCAGGCGGCGATTGTGGCCCGGGTTTTGGGGACGTTGCGTCTGGAACTGGGCAGAAAGCTGAAACTATATGACGAAAACGATCTTTCCTTTGTCTGGGTGGTGGACTTCCCCTTGTTCGAGTTCGATCAGGAAGAGCAGCGCTATGCGGCTGTTCATCATATGTTCACATCTCCCCGGGAGGAAGACCTTGAGTTACTGGAGCGTGATCCGCTGGCTGTCAGGGCGCGTGCTTATGACCTGATTCTCAACGGGATTGAGTTGGGCGGCGGCAGCATCAGGATCCATCGTCGTGACTGGCAGGAAAAAGTTTTCAGTCTGCTGGGAATGACTCCGGAAGAAGCCAATGACAAGTTCGGCTTTATGCTGGAAGCTTTCGAATATGGCACGCCTCCGCATGGCGGGGTGGCATTTGGCATTGACCGCATGATCATGCTGATGGCTCATCGGGACAGCATCCGTGACGTTATTGCCTTCCCCAAAACACAGAGTGCGGCCTGTCTGATGACCGATGCTCCTTCGGTTGTAAGCCCGCGGCAACTGCGGGAATTATCTCTGAAATTAAGAGATAAATAGAAGGGTTGCATCATATGATGTAGTACATTATATCAGGGAGAAACTGGATGCCGGACACATTGAAGCGGCTTGCGTTATGTGGTATACTTGCGATGTAAAGCCTTTGCAGGAACATTGAGTATCAGCCCTGCTGCGTTCGTGAATCGCCGTATAGTTTTTGCCAACACAGAAACTATGGGAGCCTGTGCTTCGCTTGTGAATTGCATGCCCGTTTTGCATGGGACACAAAGAGTAAGCGGGAGGGCACCCACCTGCTATGCAGGTTAAAACTCGCGGCACCACGGCTCGGTGGGGTTTTCATTTGAATAGGGTATAATCATCCGGTTGTCAAACCGGATTTTTTTTCTCTTTTGCATTGCTGATGAGTGCAGTTTTTTTGGAGAACCGACCGCTGCAATAAAATTACATACAAATAGTGGTTTATAACAAAACGAAATGTTAGAATGATGAAAACCACGCTTCACTGGATTTACAGTTAATCATCAAGCAATTGACAAATATCCTCCTGGATAGGTCTCAACAACAAACAAACCCGAGAATCAAAATGGCTGCAAATTCAAAGTGGATTTAATTATTACGGTAATTGATAATATTTGCGAAGTGTTGCAGGAAAAACAATGAAAGGAGTAGAAATAATGTTGTACTGGGATCAGGAAAAGGAATGCATGCCTCGCGAAAACCTCCGGGAATTGCAGCTGCGCCGGCTGAAAGAAACGGTTTACCGGGTTTATGCATTTGTGCCGGCGTATCGTGCCAAAATGGATGAAGCCGGCATTAAACCGGACGATATCAATTCCCTGGATGACATAAAATATTTGCCCTTTACCACCAAACAGGATTTACGTGATAATTATCCGTTTGGGTTATTTGCGATTCCCATGTCAGAGGTCATCAGGATTCATTCTTCCTCCGGCACCACGGGAAAACCAACGGTGGTTGGTTATTCCAGAAAAGATCTGGATACTTGGGCTGAATTGATGGCCAGGGCCTTGTATAGTGCCGGTGCCCGTAAAAGATCAGTGATTCAAAATGCCTATGGATATGGGTTGTTTACCGGTGGTTTGGGGATGCATTACGGAGCGGAAAAGATTGGTGCTTCCGTGATCCCAACTTCAGGCGGCAACAGCAAACGGCAGATTATGTTGATGCAGGATTTTGGGTCCACTTTGCTGACTTGTACTCCATCCTACGCTTTGTTTTTGGCAGAAATCATGCAGGAGATGGGGATCGACCCGCAGGATTTGAAACTGGAGGCAGGCGTATTCGGTGCCGAGCCCTGGTCAGAGAATATGCGTCGCGAGTTGGAAAGCAAGCTGCATATTACTGCTTTTGATATCTATGGCCTCAGCGAGATTATCGGTCCTGGAGTAGCCATCGAATGTGAGCGGAGAAAGGGACTGCATATTGCTGAAGATCATTTTATTCCTGAAATTATTGATCCCGTAACCCGGGAGATTTTACCTGAGGGTTCCCAGGGGGAATTGGTTTTAACGACCATTACCAAAGAAGCGCTGCCCATTATCAGGTACAGGACCAGAGATTTAACGACCCTGAACCATGAAATTTGCCCATGTGGACGAACCCACGTCAGGATGCACAAAGTCCTGGGTCGTTCCGATGATATGGTGATTATCCGGGGTGTCAATGTATTCCCGTCCATGGTGGAAAGTGTTCTGCTAAATATACCCGGGGTCGAGCCGTTTTATGTGCTGATTGTTGATCGCATCGGCAACCTGGATATACTGGAAGTACAGGTTGAAGTGTCGGAGAGAATCTTTAGTGATGAAGTCAGAAAACTGGAAGAACTGGGCAAACATATCACCAAGGAACTGGAAAGTGCACTGGGCGTTTCGGTCAAGGTTCGCCTGGTTGAACCCAAGACATTGGAAAGAAGTGAAGGCAAGGCCAAAAGAGTCATCGACCGAAGAATCTTTTAGGGAGGCAAGGGTATGGCAAAACAACTTTCCGTTTTTCTGGAAAACAAGGCCGGAAGACTGGCCCGGG
Source organism: Syntrophomonas sp. (assembly GCA_035447945.1). Classification (GTDB taxonomy): domain Bacteria; phylum Bacillota; class Syntrophomonadia; order Syntrophomonadales; family Syntrophomonadaceae; genus Syntrophomonas_B. The sequence continues at coordinate 1,865 of DAOTHZ010000105.1, read as the reverse complement.
TGACCAGCGTGTTAGGGGAAGCCGGCATCAATATTCGCGCCCTTTCAATTGCGGATACTTCTGATTTTGGTATCCTGCGCATCATCGTCAATGATCCTTCTCAAGCCTATACCATTTTAAAAGATGCCGGCTTTACTGTCAGCGAAACCGAAGTCATCGCCGTCCGGGTACAGGATACCCCAGGCGGACTGGCCGCCGTTCTTGAACAGATGTCAAACGCAAACTTGAATATTGAATACATGTATGCCTTCCTGGGTACCTCTGAAGAGGATGCCCTGGTAATCTTTAAGATCGAAGACACCAAAAAGGCCCGGGCCGCTTTCAAGGAAAAAGGTATCCAGGTCATTGAAGAACAGGAATTGTATCGGCTATAGGCAGCGGCTTTCATCCTCTCTGCGGATGACAGCCGCTTGTTGCTCATAAAACACATGCTGCCGGGAATATACTTTAGCAGCTAGAGAAAACATGTAGTCTCCTTAATGGTTATATAAAACCTTGGTTTCCCCTGAATTGCAGCAACATTTGCACTCTTTACGCAGCAAGGAACGGAAAAACACAAAAAAGGAGGTGAACTAATGAAAAGAGCAATTGGTCTCGGATTACTGGTGGCAGTATTCTTTGCAGCATTTATCATGGCTAAAGACTATATCGCCGTAAGTTCCTTTTACATGGCTGCAGCGGCAATGGCAATGTTTGCTGTGCTGGGTCCCTTTGGGGATTATTTCAAAACAGGTATATCTATGATTATTGGGGTTGTCGTAGGTCTCGTGGGAATTATTATTCTTATTGCCAAAATGCCGCTTCCTCCGGATAACCTGGTTTATTTGGCAGCAGTCGGCGGCGTATCTCTGTTCATTCTGATTTTATTGTCTGTAACCGGGCTCAGGATTGATGGAATGTTCCTGGGTTGGGCCGGATATTTTGCATCGGTATATGGAACCTATACTGCCAATGCAGCATCCCTGGCAACTGGTGCCGTACCGGCAGCAGTCGGCGTATGTGTATCGCTGTTGGTTGGACTGGTTATGGCCAACCTGATCATTAAAATCGCTATGGCTCTGAATAATTAGGAAAGGGGGGAAAAGGTTTGCTAAAAAAGACAAGATTACAAAAGTCGATCGTTTTATTGCTGGCCCTGCTCTTATTGCTGGCACCGGCGTTTAGTGCCGTGGGTGCCGGTACAGGCAGCGTGGAAAAAATGCAGGACAATGAACTGGTACTGTCCAGCCTGGATGATTCCGGCAACATCAGTGGCATTCAGGTATTGTCCCATGTTCGCATTTTTGGCAGCGGTGATGTGTCCGTACAGGATCCCACCCAATTCAAGCTGGATTCCGTACGCAATCTTTATGGATCTGAGAAAATTGCCCAACAGGATGGCAAGATCAACTATTCCTTGAATATCGATCAAAGCAAAGGCTTCTCGGATATTTACTATCTTTCAGCCTTAAACAAGGAAGATGTTGCGAAAGTTAAAATACCGGTAAGCGTAAAAGTAACCTATTATCTCGATGGTCAGCAGATCGAACCTTCCAAACTGGCAGGTAAAAGCGGACACCTGAAGATAAGATGTGATATTGAAAACCTTACTGGCGCCAAGAAAGTCCTGGAGTATACAAACAAAGCAGGCGAGACTGTCAAGAAAGAATCGATTGTTTACACACCTTATGTGGTTGCCATGTCCGGCTGGACTTTTGACAACAAGAGGTTTGCCAATGTTCAGGCGCCGGGGGTAGCGCAGGAGTCACCGCAGGGCGTGGTACTGGATGTGCAGGGCAAGACCCAGGTCAGTTGGACAGTCCCGGTTATACCGCCTAGTTATCCGGCCAAACAATAGACGATTCTGGAAGCAGATGCCAAAAATA
>DAOTHZ010000104.1:0-5743 GCA_035447945.1 Syntrophomonas sp. | reverse complement strand
GATGAGGGTTTGGTATTTTAGCTCACCCCTAGGGCAAAACTGATACCCGGCATCTATATACGATTTACCGTCGGGTTTCTAAGAAATTGAGATAGAAAGCAAGAACTGCCCGACAGTTAGTTGTGAAAAATAATCGTAAAAACTTCTGTCAAAATTCTGTCAAATCAAAAATCGATAGTGTATAATACTCTATATTGCGGGAGTAGCTCAGTGGCAGAGCACCGGCTTCCCAAGCCGGGTGTCGAGGGTTCGAACCCCTTTTCCCGCTCCATAAACATATTCGTACCGCGGTAGGGCAGTCCCCCCTGCGATGGACATGGCAAGTTTTACATATCCCGTATTCGGGATTCCAAGTTGATAAGGGGAAGGGGGTTTGGAGTTTGAAAAAACACATTACCACGATCATCAATCCCAATCTGAAAAGAGACCAGGAAGCCATCAACTGCCGGGAGTGCGGTACTTCCTGTCAATCCGCATGTAAGACCTCCTGTACGGTAGGCAACCAAAACTGTAAAAACCAGTAGGAATTACATAGAATTCTTTAATAGGGGCGAAAAGCCCCTGTTTTTGTTTAGCAGCCTATTTACAGGATTTTATCATGGGGTGAAACGAGGAGAATTTCTTGCAGCGATTAACCGGCTATGATTTTCAGGCCAATATCCATTTGTTTCAATGGCAGCAACAAAATATTTTGCTGGATGTCAACAGTGGCGCCGTCCACCTGCTGGACGACATGAGCTGCGCTTTTATAACCCGCCTGATGGAGTACAACGGTGATATGGAAAGGGTTGTGCAGGAACTGACAGGCGTTTATCCAGCCGACGAGCTGCACGATATAGTGGAAGAAATCAGCCAGGCGCATCAGCAAGGAGCGTTGTTTTCTGAAGAAGAATTGCCGCTCCTGGATTTCTCCGGTTTTCATGTCAAGGCGCTTTGTTTAAATGTGGCCCATGCCTGTAACATGAAATGCCGCTACTGTTTTGCCAGTCAGGGCGATTTTGGCATGGAAGCTGGACTCATGCCTCTGGAGACCGGCAAGCGTGCTTTGGATTACCTGATGGCACAGAGCGGTCCCATTCGCAATCTGGAAGTTGATTTTTTCGGCGGCGAACCATTGCTGGTAGCGGATATGCTTCGGCAACTGGTGGCTTATGGCCGCGAACTGGAACGCCAATGGAACAAACGCATACACTTCACCCTGACCACCAATGCGCTCTTGCTCACCGATGATGTCATTGAATTTGTGCTGGCAGAAGATATCAGTGTGATTCTCAGCCTGGACGGACGACCGGAAACCAATGATCGACACCGGATTCTCAACAATGGTGCCGGGACATATGAGCTTATCCTGCCCAACATTAAAAAAATGGTCAACGCCAATCCGATCAGTTACTACATTCGTGGGACTTTCACCAAAAAGAATCTCGATTTCAGCGAAGATCTGCGCCACATGGCCGAACTCGGTTTCGATGCGATATCCTTGGAACCGGCGGTGGGAGAAGACAACGGCTTTAGCATTCAGGAAGAAGACCTGGAACAAGTGCTGGCGGAATATGGACGCTTGACCGATCTTCTCAATGAATATCGTCTTGCAGGACGCAAGCTCGATTTTTTCCATTACAATCTTAATTTACAAAGAGGGCCCTGTCTGGCCAAGCGTCTGTCAGGATGCGGGGCAGGCAATGAATACCTGGTTGTGATTCCCAACGGTGATATTTATCCGTGTCATCAATTTGTCGGAGAAAAAGAATTCATCATGGGCAATATTTTTGACGGTCATTTGGATGAGGGGTTGAAAAAACGATTCTCCCAAAACCATTTACAAAACAAGAGCGAATGCAAAAGCTGTTGGGCCAGGTACTATTGCGGCGGTGGCTGCCATGCCAATGCCTACCATGCCAATGGTGATTTCTCCAAGCCCAGCCAGGTCAGCTGCCGCATGCATCGGAAAAGAATTGAAGGTGCAATTTTCCTGGAAACCATGGAAGGGTTGACAAACACTTAATAAAATTAAGAAAATAGAAGGAAGATTTGGATTTGTTGTAGAAATAGGGAATGAATCTGAGAAATAATATAACAATGGAGATTGAATATGCAAACTGTTTCAAGAAATCAAAAGCTGCTGGCAGCAGGCGTTGCCGTGTTGACAGTGATGTTGATGTGTGTTTGGTTTTTAGGATTTAAGACTCCGGCGTATGCCGTCTATATTAACGGACAACAGCAATTCATCGTCAAAGATCGTGGCCAGGTTGAGCTGGCGATAAAACAAATCAGCAAACAGCTGGGGGCGGAGCAAAACAAAAAAATCGTTCTCAGCAGCAAGATTGAATACAAGCGTATCTTTGCTGAGAGAAAAGTTCTTTTGGCCGAACAAAAAATTAACCCGGCATTGCAAAAAGGACTGAAGTTTCAGACCAACGGTGCAGTAATTGTCGTCGATGGCAAAGTCATTGCCAGTATGCAGGACAAGACTGCCGCTGCGTCCCTGCTGCAAAAACTAAAAGCAGCGAACAGCTGGGTAGGGGAAGATGAAAAACTCATCTCTGCCGCTTTTGCAGAAAAGGTCACGGTTCGGGAAGCCAAGGTTTATGCAGGGGAGGTATTGGCACCCCAGGAAGCCTGGAATTTAATTACCACGGGTACCGCCAGCCCTGAAAAATACAAGATCAAGGCAGGGGACAGCATTTGGAGCATCGCCCGTGCCAATGACATGTATGTGGATGATATCCTGAAGGCCAACAACCTGGCGGAAGATGACGTGCTGCAACTGGGCCGGGAAATCGTTTTGGTGAAAAGCAAGCCATACATAAATGTCATTGCCAAAGTTGAAGGCAAGGCCATCGAAACCATTCCATTTGAAACCAAGGTGATAACCGACAACAGCGTCAACAACATAAAAATTAAAAGCAATGGGGCCAACGGCAAAAAAGAAGTGGCCTACATCGTTGAAAAAATAAACAACCGTATCGAGAAAAAGGAAGTCTTGTCGGAAACGATTCTCGAGAAACCCAAAGACAAGGTTATGGTCAAAGGGACCAGGGTATTGCAGGTGGCCTCCCGTTCCGGCAGCAATACCGGTACACTGGCCTGGCCGGTAGCGGGATATATATCCCAGTATTCCAGAAGCGGACATGTGGCCATCGATATTGCAGGCAGTACAGGCTCACCCATTCAAGCAGCCGAGTCGGGAACGGTGACCTTTGCCGGATGGGGTGAAGGTGGTTATGGCAAATGCATAGTTATCAATCACGGCAATGGCCTTTCCACCCGCTATGCCCATTGTGCAAGCCTCGCAGTTTCGGTGGGTGACAGCGTAGGCCGCGGTCAAACGATTGCGACGCGTGGCTCAACCGGCAGAAGCACCGGACCGCATCTGCATTTTGAGGTTTTATCGGGCGGCAGTCAGGTAAATCCGCTGAATTATCTACGCTGATTATTTTCCTGCAACCCTGGCCTTGGGTCAGGGTTGTTTTTTTACCAACACACGAAAAGGAGCGATTAAAGTGTACGATGTTATTATTTTAGGAGGCGGGCCGGCCGGGTTAACCGTTGGTCTTTATACCGGGCGGGCCAAATTAAAGACGTTGATTCTGGAGGCCAGTCATATCGGAGGCAATGCGGCCTGGATCGACCAATTGGAAAATTATCCCGGATTTCCTTTTGGGGTTTCCGGCGGAGAACTGATGGACAACTTTCACAAACAAGCGGAGCGCTTTGGTTGTGAGACTCGTATGGAAGAGGTTATCAAGCTGGAATCTCTGCCGGAAGGCAAAAAAGTGACGACTTATGAAGGCGAGTACTGGGCCCAAGCGGTCGTCATCGCCCTGGGAGCCAAACGCAGAGAACTGGAAGTACCCGGCGAACAGGAGTTCAAGGGCAGCGGCGTTTCCTACTGTGCCACTTGTGACGCCGCATTTTTTGAAAACTACCCGGTGGCGGTGGTGGGTGGCGGCGACACAGCTGTCAATGAAGCGCTGTTTCTTTCCGGAATCGCCTCCGAGGTATTTCTGATTCATCGCCGGGAGGGTTTCCGTGCCAATCAGACCTCGGTTGACAAGATGCTGGCCAATGACAAGATAAAACTCAAGACCAATAAAGTGGTGACCCGTATCGAGGGAGAAGGACTGATGCAAAGAGTGATTCTGCAGGATGTCAACACCCGGGAAGAAGAGGTCCTGCCGGTGGAAGGTCTTTTTGTCAGCATCGGTCTGGTAGCGGCGGCTGAATTTCTGGAAGGCGTCGTTGCCACCCAGGAAGGCTATGTCATCACTGATGAAGAAGGACGAACTTCTGTAGAAGGTATCTTTGCCGCCGGTGACATTCGTGTGAAAAAAACCCGTCAGGTGGCAACGGCGGTGGGCGATGGTTCCCAGGTGGGAATGATCGTCAGTTCCTATCTGAAGGAATAGCTGATATACCAGTATTTGCTTGCCCCTCGCAAGCGCTGCCCATAGTATAATCTATGGGTAGAGGGGAGGGGCTGGTATGTGGGAGAACAGACCAAACAGTACGTTTGTCGTGCTTTTCATTGTGCTGGCGGTTGCCTTGGGTTGCTATCTGTACAGAAGCGACATTCAGTCCGGACAGATCTGGCAGAAAATTTCCCGCCTGGCAGTGGGACAGGAAATCAGATTCCGAACAGCCCGGTTTCAGGAAATGAAGACCGATCATTTTGTCATAAAATTTACACAAACCGACGCAGATTATGCTGCTATTATTGCCAATAGTGCAGAGCGGGCATATCGCCAGGTGAGTGATAGGATGAATATCGACGTTCGACAGAAAACGACCATTGTGGTCTATCCGGACAGCCGAAGTCTGGCCCGGTGTTTTGGCTGGGACAAAAACGAAAAAGCCCTGGGAGTCTACTGGGCGGGTACGATTCGTATCCTGTCACCGCATGAATGGCTGCAGCAAGCGTACAATGAAGCTGAATTCCAGACGGAAGGGCCGTTGGTGCATGAATATGTACATTTAATCGTTGACGATATGACCGGGGGGAATTATAATCGCTGGTGGACGGAAGGGGTTGCCCAGTATATAGAAAAACAAATCACCGGCTTTCAGTTCGCAGATCCCCAGGATGTTACTGCGGGACAGTTATATACTTTTCAGGAACTGAACAAGAATTTTGATGAACTGGATCAGCAGATGTCTTATTGGCAGTCCCGTCAGGCGGTTGAATTCATGGCCTCTCAATATGGGGAAGAAGTGATTTATACGGTAATGGATTATTTGGCACAAGGTGATACGCTTTACCAGGCGATTGAAAAAGCGACCGGTACTGATTTTGAAAATTTTGCATATCAATGTTATCGATATATGGAAAAGCAATAGAGAGGTGTGCTTCTTGAAGGACAATATGGTTATTGTGGGGGGACAACCATTATACGGCAATGTGCGGATCAGCGGAGCCAAAAATGCCGCGCTGGTTTTAATTGCGGCCAGTATTATGGCGGAAGGAGAAACGGTCCTTGACAACGTACCCCGAATTTGTGATGTCGAAGTGATGATAGATATTCTAAACCAGATGGGGGTCAGGACCAACTGGAACGATAATGGCAGTCTGTCGGTTTGTCCGCCGGCAGGTGATATGAACATTAAAACACCCGATGAACTGGCTAAAAGGCTGCGGGCTTCCAATTTATTTCTGGGTGCGCTGTTGGGCAGACAGGGAGAGGCAGCGGTTTCCATGCCGGGCGGCTGTGATATCGGTTCCCGACCGATGGACCTGCATCTTAAA
>DAOTHZ010000103.1:0-5918 GCA_035447945.1 Syntrophomonas sp. | reverse complement strand
TCCGCTATTTTTCTGGACGCTTTTTCAATTTGCGAAATTTATTGTACCTTATCTGGAACTTTGCATAATTTTCCCATTTTATATAAAATGAAAGAGCAAATAAAAATATTAAGGGGAGGGACTGCATCGAATGCGTTTCCTTGATGCCATAAAAAAACCGTTCGTTATCAAACGGTTAAAGAAGGAATATAAAATGCTGTATGGTTCAACTGCCGCCGAAGCGGAACAGTCGCTGCAAAGACAACTGCATTTCATGAAAACGAAAAAACCCGGCCAATCGGAAGAATGGTATCTCCGGAAAATTATTTACGATCTTGAAAAAGACCGCAGACGGGGGCGGAGGTAATAACGGCAGGGAACTGCTTCTATGCAACACCAATAATTTGTTGAACTTTCCTGACAAAATACTGAAAACTTTCCGAGCTATTACGTTCCAGATTAATATTAGGCGCAATTTTCTCCATCCACTCGCTTTTTCTTATACCTATTTCAGGATACCCAAGCTTCTTTAAGCCGCTTGCCTTTTCCCGGCAAACAGCATCGGCCAGTATCTCCCACGTACCACAAATACTATCCTGAACATAGTGATCAAGTACGCGAACTTTCATACCGGGATAAGCTGTCTTAACCGCCTGCCTGTCACCCAATAACCAAGCCTCCATTTCTTCAATGGCAATACAAAAAGCTGTATTGGGAGCCGGATTGCAACTAGCCAGAATGCTTTGAAGTTCTTGTTTGAAATCCCGGCAGTTTTTGGTATCATTATCGACAACCACAATAACTGCGCTATTATTGTCCAAAGACTTGCCATATCCTCTCAGCAATAAAGGCAGTCGGTCCAGCAATATTCTTTTTTGAGGGTCTGATCGGGAAAATAATTCATGAGGCAATTTTCCTGAGCCTTTAAATTTATGAATCCTGAAAGTGAAGCGATTCACCTGCTGCCCATTAATCTTATCAAGAATCTTCTCCACCAAAATACTTCCCGATTGATCTTCCACTAATACTTCCAGGTGCATACTCTTCACCTCTTATCCAAATAATCGCTAAACCACAGGCTGCCCAGCGTAATCCCTTCTTCGACCATGGCCTTGATGATTGCATCATCGCTTGCCCGCCTGATGGTGGAAAAACCGGTTTCGTTTTTTTCCAGTATCCATACCTCTTCGGGATTTAAGGCATCAATAAAATACGGACTGTGGGTCGTAACGAAAATCTGAGATTTGGTTTTACGCTCTATAGCATAACGTTTAAACTCCATGGCCAACGATTCGAGCATCTTGTGGTAAAGCCCGTTTTCCGGCTCTTCGATGCAGATAAATGGTCTCTGGGTCGGTTCCTCCAAAAGAAGCATATAGGCAAAGTATTTCAAAGTCCCGTCTGACATTTGCTGTGCATAAAACGGATCAGTAAAACCCTTATCATTAAACTGAATCAACAATCTGCCGTCATCCGTTTTCTTGGTTGATATCTTATTGACGCCAGGGATTCTGGACGAGATTTTATCAAGAATTTTTTTAAATTGATCTGGATTGTCACGCTCCATATATTGAACAACATTACCCAGATTATCTCCGCGCAAATTCAGATACTTCTGCGGCCCGGCAAGGGGAAGACTTCTGGCAGCATCCGGTTCAAAATAACATAAATACCAGTTCTCCAGGAATTCACGAAAAGCTGTGATGCGAGGATGTTCTTTCAGAGCACCATAAGTCGAAATCCCCAGGTGCCGCGCATCAATTAATTCAATGGAAACCTTTTCGGACTCTTCTTCACCCAGACTGGTCCCCCTCCATGCCTCCCCCTTGCCGTTGGATAAATTAAGAAAAGAGAACGGCTGACCCGTTGACTGTCCTTTTCGTCTTTGCCGCAGTCTTTCCGATTTGACGTATGGTCTCTGGCTACTATCAATATCTATTTCCAGCTCATATGTGATTGGCCTTTCCCCGGTTGTTTCCCGATAATATAATTCAAAACGAATTGGCTCCTGACTGCCGGCAGATATGATTTTACTAAATCCACCGCGTGCCTTAAGATCACAAGCTTCCTCCACTCCGTGTTTCAGACAATCTGACAAAAAACCAAAAGCATCAAACAAGGTGCTTTTCCCCACCCCGTTTCTTCCGATTACTGCAACTAAAGGTGTTAATTTATTCCCTTTTTCGTTCCAGAGTTTTCCCAGTTTAATATCTTTAAGTACACCAAAATTTTGTATCCTGAAACCCTCAATCATGCCCATGTTCCGCCCTCCTTTTCTGTCTGATCATTCCATAAAGAATAAATAAGTTAACTAAATTTCTGATAAATTCACAACAATTGTTTGAATAAGCTGTACTCAATAAAACGTTTGAAGACCTCAATCTTATTATGGTCAATAGCATACAACACAGTTACATTATATGGAAAACCTCTTTAAACAAGCAAGAACAAAACTCTTTAAAATTGCTTAAATACAAATGTCTTACCCCTGCCCCATGATCTTAACCGCGTTATCCTTTATCTTCTTGATCGTTTCAACAATCTTCCTTTGTTTTGATCCGTCAAACAGTTTAATAAAACTCTGCGGATGATCGAAAGGCGGCTTCATTAGCTCGGATACGTTTTCCATATAGCCGTTTTGCACGATGTAATCGATAATCTTTTTTACGAAAACGATCTGCCCCTGACTGAGGGACTGGTCGTTGATGAATTCCGAAAATGCCATATTGGCTGCTTCATATTCCAGTTTTGCGATCTTGCGCACCAGAAGGCCGAAAGGGGTATCCTGGAATTCCCGTTTATAGTCCTCGGCTGTGCCAAGTTCTCCAGTCAATATGTGTTCCAGACTCTGATAGTCCAGTGCCGTCAGCGGGATGTTGTTGCGCAGTTTGTAAATTGCCATCTGGTCACGGTTTTCCTCAATGTATCGGTTGACTTTGAGCTTGTAGTCTTCAAATGTAAATGCAGGGTCAATGACCTCTCCTTCTTTAACCTCGAGAACCTCATCAGTCAGGTTGGTATAGATCGTGTTTACTCCGCCTTCGTCAACGATAAACTTGATCAGACTGCGCAGCTCTATTCTCACCCTCTCGAAGTTCAAAATATCAGAGCTTTGCCAGAATTCATCCGTCGCGATGGTATTGATGAATTCAATTTTTTCTTTGACCTGTGGTATGGTCGCGCGTTTGGCCAGGCCGGCACACACATTGACAAGCTGTCTTTGAGCCTTTTTAAAATAGGACATTCCCTCGATGTGGGCAATCATCAGACCATACATAAAATTATCAAACCGTTTGGCAAATTCGTCCGTGTCATCCATGTAAACAATAGGTGCCAGATGAACGATCAGATCATGTTTGTCCAAATCCGAAAGGCAAATGAAAGCCTCCGCCTTTTTATACCTTTCGATATACTGCAGCTGTAGTTTCACCGATATTAGCTCGGTATTCAACTCGTTTATCTGCGGCAGGACAGCTTTGATAAGACCGGCGCGGATGGTCTGATAAGGTTCATCGATAAAGGCCGATTGCTGCAGATGATGGATCAAACGAATTCGCTTGGCAAAGATCTTCTCGGAAAGGCTCTGGGCTTCATTACCTTGCGTTCCGTCCTGGTTGGCCCGGAAAAATTCGAAGTTGCCCAGATAATCGGCGATCAGAAAATGGGTTTTGTCCTGCCCTTCCCCGAACAGATTTTTACACAGCCTGGTGCCCCGGCCAATCATCTGCCAGAATTTTATTTTCGACCGGACCCGTTTGAAGAAAACCAGATTGACAATCTCGGGAACATCGATACCGGTGTCCAGCATATCCACAGACACAGCGATATGCGGTTCCTTTTCGGCAATCTTAAAATCGGTGATGAGGGTTTGTACATAGCTGTCATCGCAAACCACCCGCTTGGCAAAGCTACCGTGATACTGTGGATACAATTTGTTGAACCGCTCGACAATGTATTGGGCGTGCTTTTTATTCTGGGCGAAGATAATGGTTTTGCCCAATCTGTCCCCGCCGGCAACTCGGATGCCTTTGGTCATCAGATCTTCCAGCACCATATCGACGGTTGACTGGTTAAAGATAAATTCATTCACTGCCGGTGGCGGAATAAAGTCCGGCATTTCGCCGTCTTCATCAGTAAAATCCTCTTCATAGCGAGCCTTGTCTTCCTCAGAAAGTTCATCGTAACAAATGCCTTGCTCCAGGAATCTGGTTCTGACCTCTATATTATGGAAAGGAACCAGTACGTGGTCTGTCTCTACCGCAGTTTCATAGTCATATGCGTAAGTCGGCACACCGCTTTCCATCTCAAAGAAATCATAAGTATTGCGATCAACCTCAGTCTTGGGAGTTGCGGTCAAACCTAACAGCAGGCCGTCAAAATACTCGAAAATGGCCCGGTATTTTTTGAAAATACTGCGGTGGGATTCATCTATGATAATCAAGTCAAAATGAGCTGGAGTAAACAGCCGCTGGCCGTCTGCGTTCTTGGCCGAATCAATGGCATTGAGCATGGTTGGATAGGTGGAAAACACGATCCGAGCCGTTTTGTCCTCTTTGTTGCTGAGTAAATTGCACAGGGACATATCCGGCAGATAATTTTTAAAATCATCTTTGGCCTGTTTAACCAAAGCGGTTCGATCAGCTAAAAACAAAGTGTTGGTTACATACCCGCCCCGGGATAAAACATCGGTCAGGCTGGAGGCCGTTCTGGTTTTGCCCGAGCCGGTCGCCATAACCAGCAGGGATTTGCGGTGGCCCTTTTCAATGTTTTCGCAGACTGCGCGGATGGCTTCCTTCTGGTAGTAACGGTCGGTTATTTTATCGTCTATCTTTATATCATTCAAGGCTTTGCGTTCGCTGCGGCGATTCATCAGTTTTTCCAGATCGGATTTCGAAAAAATGCCGCTTACCTTGCGCTGCGGCGAGGTTACATCATCCCACAAATAGGTCTCAAAACCATTGCTGGTAAACATCATGGGGCGCCGGCCGGTCATATTCTCCAAGCAATCGGCATAGAGTTTGGCCTGCTGGGTTCCTATGCGGGGATCTTTGGAGGTTCGTTTGGCTTCGATGATGGCCAGGGGCAGTCCGTCCTTGCCGTACAGCACATAATCGGCGTAGCCTTTGCCTTCTGGATTGGGCATACCGTGAAGCTCAACTTCTTCGCGTACATCATCCCCGAATACCCAGCCCAGGAGTTTCAAATCAACGTCGATATATTTTTTACGGGTACGATATTCAGAAATATCCGTAGGTGTAAATTGGCGCTCCTCCTTATGCTGCTGCTTGTCAGCGGTAAGCTGTTCGCTCATCGATGCAATCTTTTCCCGCAGTACGGCAATTTCCGAATCCTTCTGCTCGATGATACTTTCTTTTTCCTTGATCCGGGCTTCATCCAGGATTATTTTTTCAGCGGGAATTTTGGCTTCGTCAAAATAGTGTTCTTCATAATTTTCGCCATAACAATAGTCGATCCATTGAATGAATTCAAACAAAGAGGAAAGGGACAGAATAGCGTCACTGCGGCTGATGCCTCGTTCCGTATGTACCGCCAGGTTGCCCAGTTTGATTATGTAAGGCAGCTTGCTCCAGGTCTGGTTGTCCAGGGCAAACCGAAAGGAAGGTTCATGAATCAACGACTGCAGATTGTCTTTATAGGGCATTTCAATGGTATTGTCCGCTGAGTATACCCATTTCACTGCCAGCTCCAACGCCCGGCGACAACCCACCGCCGCCATGGCAGACGAAGACATCAGCACCCGTTCCGCTTCGAGACAGGCACTGGCAAACAATGCATATTCGGTTTGATCCTGCAGGAATTCAAAGTTTGCGGGCAATATTATCACCAAGCCTTATTCCCTGAGCTGGATTCAATATACTCCATTACCTTATTTTATAATACATCTAATCATCAAAATACTCACTCATTAAACTGTCAAA
>DAOTHZ010000102.1:2556-6038 GCA_035447945.1 Syntrophomonas sp. | reverse complement strand
CAAGTGGGCTTTTATAAACATATCGCCCAGCGAGACATGGAACCCTTCCACAACCAATTGGAAAACCTGTATCCACGCTTACAGGAATGGCTTGCCAAAGATTATGAGGTCGTGCTGGCGATCAAAAAGAAGAATTTACAGGAAGAAATGGCCGGACAGTTGTTGGATCATCATGTAAGTGGAGTCAAATTCACTTCTTTGCCTTATTCGCGGGGTTTTATAAGTCCGGATATGGGCGTGGCTCTGATCAGCGAGAAAGATTTGTGGCCGAAAAAAAACTTCTCCGGCAAAAAGGTGAAAAGAAGTGCTGAACAAAGGCTGCTGATTGAGGATCTGAAGCTGGGTGACTATGTCGTCCATGAAAACTATGGCATCGGGATTTATCGCGGCGTCACCCAGGTACAAAGCGATGGTGTTACCCGGGAATACCTTTTGCTGCAATATGCCGGCACGGACAAACTCTATCTGCCGGTAGACAAGCTGGAATTGTTGTTTCGTTATTCCAGTTCGGAAGACAAAAGTCCGCGTCTGAGCAAACTGGGTGGAACGGAATGGGAGAGGACTCGTAAACGAGTGGCCGATTCGATTCAGGATATGGCCGAGGACTTGCTGCGTCTTTATGCCACGCGGGAGAGTGTGCAGGGCTTTGCCTTTTCCCCGGATACACCCTGGCAAAGGCAGTTTGAAGATGATTTCCCTTATCAGGAGACCCCCGACCAACTGAAGGCCATCGAGGACACCAAAAGAGATATGGAAGACAGCAAGCCCATGGATCGCATCGTATGCGGTGATGTTGGCTATGGCAAGACCGAGGTGGCTTTACGGGCAGCCTTCAAGGCCATCATGGACGGCAAGCAGGTGGCAATTCTGGTGCCGACAACGGTTTTGGCCGAACAGCATTACCAGACGTTTCAGCAGCGTTTTCAGAATTATCCGGCCAACATCGAAGTATTAAGCCGTTTCCGTACGACTGCCCAGCAAAAGAAGATCGTTCAGGCCATCAATCAGGGGGGGGTGGACATTGTGATTGCCACCCACCGTCTGTTATCCAAAGATATTATGTTTGCGAATCTGGGATTACTGGTCATTGATGAAGAACACCGTTTTGGGGTTGCCCAAAAGGAAAAAATTAAATCGCTGAAAGCCCAGGTGGATGTGCTGAGTCTTTCGGCTACCCCGATCCCGCGCAGCTTGCATATGGGACTGACCGGGCTAAGGGATTTGAGCGTGATTGAGACTCCCCCTCCGCAGCGCTATCCCATTACAACTTATGTGATGGAATATAACGAAGAGATCGTCAAAGAAGCGGTGATGACGGAATTCGCTCGCGGCGGGCAGATCTTTTATGTACACAACCGTATCCAGGACATCCAAAAGGTCAAAGCGCAGTTGGATAAACTGCTGCCTCAGGTTCAGATAGCTGTGGGGCATGGGCGTATGCGGGAAGAAGAACTGGCCCGGACTATCATGGAATTTATTGAAGGCAAGTTCGACTTGTTTTTATGTACCACGATTATTGAATCCGGGTTGGATATGCCCAATGTCAATACCATCATCGTCGATATGGCAGACCATATGGGTATGGCTCAGCTTTATCAACTGCGTGGCCGGGTAGGACGTTCCGACCGGGTGGCGTATGCTTATCTTACCTATCGTCCCGACAAGGCTGTCACCGAAATTGCACAAAAACGTCTCAACGCTATCCGGGAATTTACCGAACTGGGTGCCGGGATGAAAATCGCGCTGCGCGATCTGGAGATCAGGGGAGCAGGGAATATTTTAGGAGCAGAACAGCACGGACATATCTACGCGGTAGGCTTTGATCTCTATTGCCGTCTGCTGGAACAGGAAACCGCCAAATTGAGGGGCATTGTAGCGACGGAAACGGTCAATCCCCAGTTGGATATTGACGTGGATTATTACATTCCGGATACGTATATCCCTGATCCCGGCACTAAAATGCGGATTTACCGGCAGTTGTTATTGGCCGGGGCGGCGGAGGAAATTGAGGACATCCGCAATGAAATAGAAGATCGCTTTGGCCGGCTGCCCACCGCAGTGGAAAACTTTATGCAAATCGCGGCCCTGCGTATCAAAGCCCGGGACAAGGCCATCAAATTCCTGCATCGCAAGGGTGATAAAATTGAGATTGTGCTTAACCAGCCATTGGAAAACAATATCAAAGTACCGGGCTTGAAAAAGGTGAATCCCTACACCTTGAACATACAAATGGAAAAAGGCAGCTCGCTGACAGCCTTGCGGGAAATCGTTGAACTTATTCAATAAAAAATCAGGGGAAAACCCCTGATTTTTTTCATTTGAGATTAAGCATTGGGTTTGGCCTGCAGCGTTGCGTTCAAGGTCATTTGCCTGCCGGAGCGGATTACATTCAAAGATACTTTGTCGCCAACCTTGTGGGCGGCGATCAGATCCTGCAATCCACTGGCCGATTCCACCGGGGTATCGTTAAGGGAAGTAATGATATCCTTGCTGCTCAAACCGGCTGCGGCAGCAGGAGAGCCACTGACAACTTCGACAATTACCGTACCTTTGATGGAACTGGTCACATTCAGTTCGGAACGGAGCTGGTCATTCAAATCAGCCATTCGGATTCCCAAATACGGTCTGACAATCTTGTTGCCGCTAATCAAGTCCTGCAGCACTTCTTGTACGGTGTTGATGGGGATGGCAAAACCGATCCCTTGGGCCTGTGCATTGACCGCTGTATTGATGGCAATGACTTCACCTTTCAGGTTTAGCAGCGGACCGCCTGAGTTGCCGGGGTTGATCGCTGCATCCGTCTGGATAAGGTTTTTGTATTGACGATCTTCAATGCTAATTGGACGCCCTTTGGCGGAAATGACTCCGGTGGTTACGGTGTGATCAAGTCCATAAGGCTGGCCGATGGCCACAACCCATTCTCCTACCCGCATTTGGTCAGAATTGCCCAAAGGCAGAACCGGATAGTTGCTGCCGCTGATTTTCAGCACCGCCAGGTCCAGTTCACGGTCAGAACTGATCATCTGGGCCGGAATTTCTTCGGATTTGCCGTTTAATTGTACGGTAACTTTGGTGGCGTCTTCAATTACGTGTTGATTGGTTAGGATGTACCCGTCGGCAGTAATTAAAAAACCTGTCCCAATCCCAGTTTCATACTGGGGAATGGTGTTAAAGGATTGAGGACCAAAAAATTCGCGAAAAAACGGATCACTGAAAAAAGGATTGTCGTAGACGGAGCTGACTTTAACCGTGGATTTGATGTTGACGACTGCCGGACTGGCGATTTCCACCATATCAGCGATGCTGACAGCTTCTGTCGGGATCGTCAAAGCAGCGGCAGTGGTCGTTTCCGATGGGATTGCTGCCTGCTGGGGCGAGCTATCGGTAAATGCTGCCCACAAAGATGTGCCCTGCTGGTGGGCAATCAAGGCTCCGCCCAACAGAAACGCAACCAGCAGCAGAATAATGGTTTTGCTGAATTT
>DAOTHZ010000102.1:0-2456 GCA_035447945.1 Syntrophomonas sp. | reverse complement strand
CAGCAACTTTTGGGAAGGGTGCTTTTGCCGATATTTGGCCACGCAAAGGATGATGGTCGGATAGAAAAGATTGACAGGAAAAGTATAAACCGGAAGGTAACTAAATCCCAGTAACGTATATTCAACCGTATTGGGGAACATATACAGCGTAAAAACCACGATACATAATCCCAGCGGCAAGATTAATGATTTATTACTTTTTAAGCTGAAAACGTCCTGAATGACAAAGGCAAGACCCTGAAAATAAATAACCATGGCATACAATCCCGTGAACAACCAGATAACAAAAAACAGGAGTTCCACTCGCTGAAAATTTTCAAATCCCAACAAACGTGAAGTCTCAAAGAGAGGAAAAAGCGAAAGATTTGCCTGACTTTCACCTAATACGGTGATGATCGTGACATCAATCAGAGTGAGCAATAAGGCGCCAATCAAGTACCCGTAGTAATAGATGTTTTGGTTGCGCCGATAATCAGAAACCAACGGTAAAAACAGGGCAAAGATGATGACCTCATCAAAGGGCCAGTCAGCTGCATACAATGTTCCGGCGACGAAAGGGCGCCAGTTTGCCAGAATAGGTTGTAAGTTGGATATTTCAATGTTCGGCAGGGACAACAGCATCCCCAGCAAGACGATGATCATTGTTATTGCCAGGATGAGTTCCCCCAGACGCCCCAAAACAGTGATTCCTTTATAAAGACAGTAGCAGCAGGGCAGAACCAGCAACGGATACAAAACGACCCGGGGCACCAAGGGATAAATGATTTCCATCATCATAATAATATCAAACAGAAACGTCACCAGGATGGCAAAGACACTCCCCAAAAACAAGCCATTCAATAAAGTCCCGGGAACGCTGCCCAGTACCTGTGTGCTCACCTGAGTGATTCTTTGTCCAGGAAACAGGTTATGGATACTGATAATGGCGTAGAGTACATACAGACCAAAAAAAGAGCCTGCGCAGGTTGACAACCAGGCATTTTGCGATGCTGCGCTGCCGGTAAGGAAAACCAGCGAACTGCCGATTAACAATAAAAAAATCATGCTTGCCTGTTGCTGGCGGGATAAAACCTTTTCCGGCATTTTTTAACCTCCGCTTACGTATTCACCTGAAAAAAGCTGTTTAATGCCTCCGACAAGGGTTTGAACAGGATTATCAGACGATTGGGATTGGGCAGGAGTTGCGTTCCCATCATGTAATCGATTCCATAGCTCAAGGCCAAGATCAGAATTAGACTGGTGACCGCCAGATCCTTGTAAGCCCGCGTTTTGAAAAGTGGTCTGGCTTCCAGCAGGACATACAGCATCGAAAACAATAACAATGAATAGATAAGGCGGGGCGGCAATCATTTCACCTTCCTAAAGAGCACTTATTTGCTCAAATACGTATGAATAATCGAAGTCTCAGCGGTGACTTCATAAGGTATCTGGGGATATATATAATTCCAATCTCCTTTGACCTGCTTCCAGGTATCCGGTTCGTATTGCAGCAGGAGCAGGCCCCACCCCAATACATCACTGTTGAGGCTTTGCGATTTGCGAATACAGCTTTTGATTTGCCTGGCGATCTCCTGATTGGCGGTTTGTTCCATATCACCAAGGACGTCCTTGGTGATATTATTTACTCCGCCGGTATTTTCATTCATGGCCAAACGAGCTTTTATATTAATCTGCATTTTGATCTGGCCGCCATCCACCAGCGCCCGGGTATTGCTATGGAAACAGAGGATTTCCAAAGCGGTATAAGCGGAAGCATCAGAAGGGGATTTTATTACGATCACTCCGCCAGTTTTGGTACGGGAGTTCAGCCATCGCAAGCCGCGGCTTTCATATTCATTTAGAAAGCCGACTTTTTTGTCTTTTTTAAAGACCGCGGTATGATGTAATGCCAGTTTTTTCTTGCCGGCGGCAAGGCTCTCCACCTGGTCACTAAATGAAGCAGATTGATTATCAGGTTTTTTAGCTTCAATTGTAATTTGCGGCATGACCGGTTCAATTCCCGGAGTAAGCAGTTTAAAGATAAAATCATAAATCGTTACCGGAACATAAATGCCCAGTTGTAATTCATTAAAGACAACCATCATTTGTAAACTTTGATCCGAATCATTGACCAATGCCAATATTTCTTCCGGATGACTGTCTACACTGACGAGCAGGCTGGTATTGGGGGAAAAATTACGATTGCGGGTCAATAAGTCAACCATCAGGGGGAGATTGTTTTTAACCAAATTGTCTCCCAGAACAATACTGCGAATATGCGCATATTCAGGCACTTTGGATAAAGACAGCATGGTTCTGCGGGCGGCCATAGCGCCGCTGTAATCGCTGCTGATGGTTAAGACGGGTTTGGCCTGGCTGACACTGGATGTTTCTCCCGGTAAAGAAGGAACGGTATACAGACTGGAAAAACGCAGCCGGTTGTTTCCCTCCAAATCATAGCCAATGGCCGTCGTAAC
>DAOTHZ010000101.1:0-6195 GCA_035447945.1 Syntrophomonas sp. | reverse complement strand
CTACAACGTTTGAGCGATATTGTCTGCCAGGCAACGGGCCGACAGGGTCGTCGGCTCCTACAACGTTTGATCGATATTGTCTACCAGGCAGCGGGTCGACAGGGTCGTCGGCCCCTACAGCGTTTGAGCGATATTGTCTACCAGGCAGCGGGTCGACAGAGTCGTCGACCCCTACAACGTTTGAGCGATATTGTCTACCAGGCAGCGGGTCGACAGAGTCGTCGACCACTACCTCCTCACTCCGTACCAGCTGTCCCCTTGATTCACCCCTGACAACATTTAGTCAACCACCAGGGTGCCGCCTGAGATGCCGCCGGTTTGTTCGATTTGATATCCGGCTGCTTCCATCAGTTTGCGCGCGTCATCTTTGGTCAAGTCGCTTTTGTCTACAAAGGATAGTTTCTCAAAAGCCGGCCCCACGGTAGCTTTGCCGATAACGAAGTCAAACTTGTCTTTGCCGGCTTTAATATAGATGCAGGTGTTGGCCGGGTCTGCTTCTTCCCGCAAATTAAAACTGGAGCCGTTGGTTACCAGACAAATCATATCTTGGTTTTTGAGCCGTTTAAACTCGCTGTAGCTTCGCTGGACCTTTTCTCCGTTGCGCTCCGTATAAGACTCGGTTTGATATATTTCAGCGGCCAGGTCACAACTGCCGTTTTCTATCAGACGGTCCCCGGCCTTCATCGATGGGGAAAAACCATCCTCGTCCCTTGTATAGTCATAACCAAAGGTGATTTTAGAGCCGTTTTTTTCCACAAACCCGGGAAAGCCAGCCATCATTAATTCGCCTTCGAAACGGCCGTCCTTGTTTTCCATATTCAGCAGATCATATTGCACCCCGGTGATAAATTCAGTACCGGGCGTAACCAGCTCCATGATTGGAACTTCGTAACTATTGATTGCCGCTTCATTTTGTTCGTATGCAGCATTCCAGGCATCAGCAAAATCACTGATTTGCTTGAAATCTGATGAAGACTGCTGCTCAGCCTTGTCCCCGGCAGCGGCAGGAGCAGCAGGTTCACCCCCGGCCGGTTCGGAATCGGAACTGCCTCCGCAGCCACTGACCATCAGTGTCATGCATAAAAAAAGACTCATTACCAGTAACTTTAATTTCATAATCTACAACCCCCCAATTAATGAATGTAATGATTGGGGACGAGGGCTGCCGCGACAACCCTGCGTCCCCTTTTATCCCCAGTCCCCTTTAGTAATAATCAACTATTCACTGACTTCCAGGCTGACGTTCAAGGTTTTACTTTCCGGGGCATACTGTAAATAGACCATGGTGTTTTCATTTAAATAGGCCGAGTATATTTGACTCTCAGGGCTGTTGAGTTCAGTGGCATCATTGGTATAACCGGCAGCTTTGATATCTGCAAGATACTGCTTGAAATCCTCTGACTCGACCTCTTCCATCATTACCATACAACCATTGTCAACGTTTATCGAGGATAAGATCTTGCCGGATTTAAATTCCGGTATTTGATTGTCGGCAAGGACAGCCGGCCATTCACTATCGCCAATGTTCACCTTTTCGCCATCTTTGCCCTCCACAGTGATCTTGTCTCCGTCGATATCTATATTGGCGTCACCGCCGGTGGCTTTGTTCATTACGCCCTCGGTGACCTTTTCGGCGATTTTGTCATTCACGCTTTCTTTCACACCACAGGATGTCAAAGTCAGCAGCAGTGCTGCTGCCAGCAGCACGATTCCAATTTTCTTAAACACAATTCAACCCCCTTTTTGTTTTTAACAATGAAAGGATCGATTATTTTATCAGCCGGAAATGTCCAATCAAAGGAAGTTCCTTTACTTTGCCTCCAAATCCGTTGATCAGGCCAATCACTGCCAGAACAAAAACGCCGATCCCAAAAAAGGGCAGGATGATCCAACCGATGATGGGAATGATGCTCAAAATGAAACTACCTGCAAAACCCAGGATCAGCAATAACAAACCCTGATTTGCATGAAATTTTCCAAATTGAGAATCGGGACAAGCCAGCAAGGGAAGGAAAAAAATGATATAGGCCAGGCCGGCCATGGTTTTGTTTTGATCAATGTCAGCTTGATCAATTACCGGAAGAGCATTTGGTTCAGTCATTCATAAATCCTCCTTAAAAAAATTATTTTTCAACTTTATTGTATTAATTACCAGATAAAAAGTAATCACCCCAGGGGTGATTCTGCAATTAATCACCCTCAGAATGATGTAAAATGATGAAATAAGTCCTATATTTTAGTGAAAAATGTTATAATTAATACAATTTTGGGGACAAGTATCTGAATGGCATAAATAATATTTTTAACAGTTGAATAAGGGGCGGGAGTAAATTGAAGAAGAAAATTCTTTTTGTGATCCTGGGTCTGATGCTTATCACGATCCTGGCAGGCTGCAGCAATGCAAAAAATGTAAACACAAACCAACCCGTAACGTTAACACTCTGGCATAACTATGGCGGGCAGTTAAAAGATACCATGGATGAAATGGTGGATCAATTCAATGAGACCACCGGGGCAGAGCAGGGCATCATTATCAATGTGACTTCCATTTCCGGCTCGGCAGCCCTGCACGAAAAATTGATCATGGCCGCCAACGGTGATCCCGGGGCACCAACTCTGCCGGATATCACCACTGCCTATCCAAAAACAGCACTGATCCTGGCGGAAAAGGACCTGCTGGCGGATCTTGACCAGCAATTTACCCCCGAGGAACTGGAGGCTTATATCCCCGCCTTCATAGAAGAAGGGCGGCTAAACGGGCAGGGGCTTTATGTATTTCCCACCGCCAAATCAACGGAAGTGTTATTTGTCAACCAGACCATCTTTGACCGCTTTGCTAAGGATACCGGGGCCAAACTGGAGGATCTGAAGACCTTCGAAGGTCTGCTTGAAACCGCCGCCCTTTATTATGAATGGACTGACCGGCAGACTCCGGATATATTACATGACGGCAAAACCTTTTTCATGGCCGATTCACTCTTTAATGCGGCCCTGATCGGCTGTAAGCAGCTGGGACAGGAACTGGTTGCAGATGACACCCTTAAAACGGATACACCTGCCTACCAAAAGATATGGGATACATATTATAAAAGTGCCGTCCTGGGGCACACCGCTATTTATGACGGATATGCCACCGACCTGGCCAAAACCGGGGACATCGTCTGTTCCACCGGTTCCACTGCCGGGGTCTCTTTCTTTTCACCCACTGTCACCTATGCAGACAATACTGCTGAACCGGCAGAGCTTGCCATACTGCCTTATCCGGTGTTTGAAAACGGCCGGCCTACAGCTCTGCAGAGAGGAGCGGGGATGTGTGTGACCAAATCCACTGCGGAAAAAGAACATGCCGCCGCCGTTTTCTTAAAATGGTTCACCAGTCCGGAAAACAATCTGCATTTTGTGGTTTCCACCGGGTACATGCCGGTAACCCAGGCCGCTTTCGGTGAGCTGATGACAAAAGAGCTGGAAAATATCGATGATCGCAATATAAGGAAGCTCTCCCAGGCGATCAGAACCATGCAGGAAGAATACCAATTTTATACCACTCCGCTGTTTACCGGGATCGACGAATTACAGGAGCAATATGAAGCACAGCTGAAGGAAACCGCAGTCCAATCCAGATCTTCCTATTGCAAGTATCTGCCCGGCAGCGACATACAGACAGCTTATGATGCCGCATCATTGGGGAAACTGGAAGAGTTCAGTGATTCGTTTTAGAGGCAATGGAATTGAAAAACAAACTGCTGACAAGGATTAAACAAATAAACCAGAAAATAAAGGAATCCGGCGATAAAACCGTTCCGCTGGACATCAGGCTGTTTCTGCAGCTTTCCGTATTGGTTCTCACCATCATTGCCGGCGTGGTGGCCATTCTTTTTATCACCGGAACCTTCACCGCCGGCCTCGATGAAAGCCAGCACCTAGTGGAGAACGAACTGGACCATGCCGCCTCGGCCATTACGCAGCAATATGGGGAACTGTCGGTCCAGGCCATCGATTTCTCCCTGGAATTATCACGCAGCATTGAAGCCAAAACCAACCAAAAGGGGATCCCCTTATCTGATCTGGAGCAGCATCCTGAGATTCTGGAAGAAATTATTTCCGGAGAATTTGACCGGGCCATGTTTACGCTGCAAAGAGCCAAGAGCAGCGGGGTCTTTTTCATATTAAATGCCACCATCAATCCAGCCCTTGCCAATGCTGAAAACTCCAGAGCCGGGTTATATATTAAAAACATGGAGCCTAATATTATAAACTCCTCTTCGCCCAATATCATTGTTTTTCGCGGTATTCCCAAAATCGGCCGCGATCATGCCTTATCTTTGCACACCCAGTGGAAGATGGAGTTTGACATCAGCGATGCCTCCTATTACCACCGGCCTTTTCAGGCTGGTGCGATCCATACTGATCTGCCTTTGTCGCGCCTGTACTATTGGAATCCGGTTACATTACTGCCCGACAGCAGTGAGGAAGCCATGCTGTGCTCCGTGCCCCTGATTGATTCCAGGGGAAATGTCTTCGGTGTCTGCGGGATTGAAATAAGCACCATGCTTTTCAAATTAACCAATATGCCGGATAGCGACCCATTTAAACGGCTATTCTGTGTGCTTTCCCCGGTCAATGAAAATACCCTGGATTTGCAGCATTCCATGTTTGCCGGCGGCTACTCGGCCAAAATCATCTCCAAAGGGCATGACCGGCTTAATATCTCGAAGGAACGCCGCAGTTTCTATTCCTATAGTCATCAGGACCATTCTTTTTTGGGAGTCCATAAACCGGTACAGCTATATCCGCAAGGTTCAGCTTTTGAAAATGAAAAATGGGTGGCAGCCATTATGATCCCCGAAGACGATATAGTCACATCCCTTACCAGACTAAACTTAATGCTGATTGCCTTGCTGATGTTACTGGTTGTTCTGGGGGTACTGGTTTCCCTGATCTTAAGCAGAAAATTTCTGCAGCCCATTACCCAGGGCCTGGATATGATCAAAACCACCGACTTGAGCAACGCGCCCAGTACCAAAATAGCCGAGATCGACGATTTGATCAAATATTTGTCCGAACATAACCAGGAACTGTCGGAAAGAGCCCAACAGGAAAACCTGTCCATTAACCTGCTGGATGAATTCCTGGCCAAAATCAAAGAACTGTCCCCGGCAGAACGGGCCGTATTCGACCTCTATGTGGAAGGCCATACCGCCAAAGAAGCCGCTGAAAAATTATGCTTGAGCATCAACACCATCAAGACCCACAACAAAAAAATCTATATGAAATTAAATGTAGCCTCCCGGGATGAATTGCTGCTGTACATCAGTATGCTGAAAGAGATCGGAGCCGAGATTGAGTGAAGCAGGTTAGGGGCTAGGGGCTAAGGACTAGGGGCTAGTTGGTTAGTTGGTTAGTTGGTTAGAGGCTAGGGAAAAGGAGACAGTTGGTCAGTAGACAGGGGATCGGGGACAGGAGAGAGTTGCTCGTGCGCTGTAGGGGTGGACGACTCTGTCCACCCGATTGTTAAACCACATAGTCAAAGGGCTGACAGGGTCGTCGGCCCCTACGACGTCGAGCGAAGCTTCTCCTCACCCCTCACGCCTGATCACTACTTCACAGAAAGGATCTCCGTGATTTAAGTTTTTGGTATGCTCCACCGCAACTTCTAGTTCCTTGTTAAACAGGCCCCTGGCCAGTCCCTGATAGGTCTGGATGGTGGCGATCCCGCAATCAGCTACATTGGCTTTGGCAATGGCCTTCTGCGTTTCGCAGTCCGTGACCCGGATGATAATGCGGTCCGGTTCCAGGGTGACCTCCCGGCCTTCGATCTTTAATACTTTGGCCAGGATCTCCATGGCTTCGATATAACTCTCCGGCCAAACCGGCTCCGGTATGTGTTCACTCCTGATTCTTTTGCCGAACAGATAGGAAAAATGTTTCCATACATCCACATCTGTGTTCCAGGCCGTCTCCGTTCCGTGTGATCCAGCCAGTGACAGGAACCAGGCCCCATCCAGGCGCACAAACGAATATTGCAGCAAAGCAATGATCTCCTGATCGGTCAGGTTCATATCTCTCCCTCCATCTCCCTAATAGAATCCTCAGTATTTTAAGGCGCTAAGTATAGCTCCCAAATAAACCCTTCAGTCTGTTTATGTATATGCATTTTAACGTTTTTGATAGTACCTGTCAGTATGATCTGGTGAT
>DAOTHZ010000100.1:4909-6402 GCA_035447945.1 Syntrophomonas sp. | reverse complement strand
GCCTGGACCAGCTTGACCTCCAATCCGGCTTGCTGATAGTAGCCTTGATCGAGCGCGACATACAGTCCGGTATGATTGGTGTTGGGCACCCAATCCAACAATACCGTCACTTTCTGCAGCGCATCCGGCTCGGACGAAGATTTGTCTGTGCAGCCAGCCAGGGACAATGACAGAACCAAAACCAATAACAGTCCAAAGAATTTTTGCAATGATAACGTCTCCTCTCCAAAGTAAATATTTTGCTGAAGGATACTTGTTTTCGCGCTGCGTAACCGCAGGGCAGGATTTTATCAATGATGCCAGGCACAAAATTGAACGTTTGCTCAGGCGACCGCTTCATCATACACGGGCTGGGTCGAAGGCCGATTCCAGGGGACCAGGAGATATTCCAGCAGATCCATCAATTTGACCAGCAAAAAACTGAGCACACAAATCACTGCCACCACCGCCAGCACCTGATCAACCTTGAAGCCTTTCTGTGCCAGGGTCATAAAATAACCAAGCCCTTTCTCCGCGCCCATCCATTCTGCCACGATGGCTCCCATAATGCTGTAGGTGGCTGATATTCTCAGCCCGGAAAAGAAGGAAGGCAGGGCTGTCGGGATCTTGACCATCCAGATGATGGCACCCGGTTTGGCGCCCATGGATTTAAACAATAAAATCTGGTCATGGTCAACGGCGTCCAATCCATTCATCAAATTGATCAGGACGGGAAAAAAACAAACCAGGATGACTACCAATACTTTCGGCAGCATGCCAAACCCGAACCAGATTACAAACAATATGGTCAGTACGATCAAGGGGATCGTCTGGGTAAAGATGATCAAAGGATACAGCGCGCTCCTTAGCCCGGTGAAATGATCCAGCAACAAGGCCAGAAGAAAAGCGATAAGGACAGACAGTCCAAATCCCAGCAATGCCTCTGCCAGAGTCGTTGAGGTATGGACCAGCAAAGCTGGTCCGATCTCAGCCAGGGCCAGCAAAACCTGGCCGGGCGAAGGCAAGATCCAGGCAGGCGTTTGGGTCAACCGTACCCCTGCTTCCCACAAGCATAAAAAGAACAGGATGGTTGCCAGCGGCAACAGTTTAGCTTTGGTAAGGGGATAATTTTTCATCAATCGTCACTCCGTCTGGTTTATAATCGATGGTCACCACGGAAAAAACCCGCCGGGCACCGGCAGCAATACAAATCTGCTGGGCTTTTTTAACCAGTTCGAGGAGGGTATTCAGATCGCCTTCAACCGTTGTATCATTCGGGCTTACCACGTATTTCAGCCCGGTATTGGCCAGCATGGCAATGACCTGGTCGACCACCGGATAAATCTCTTCCTCGCTGACTACCGGCAAAATCTTGAGACTCAACGTTGCTTCAGACATAAAGCCAACTCCTTTCATTTATATCAGAAAAGCGAAAAACTTCTTACCTGATAAAAGCAAGAAGCAAAGCGGACAAGAATTATGCTCCCTACGCTGGCATTACCCAGATCAGGTAT
>DAOTHZ010000100.1:0-4809 GCA_035447945.1 Syntrophomonas sp. | reverse complement strand
CGGAGGAATACTTGCATCGATACGCCATCGAGATGCTGCCTTTGAAGGTCACCTTTGAAAATGATGATACATATTTGGACCGTATCGAAATAAGTCCGGCCCAATTTGTTCAGAAAATGCAAGCGTCACGTACCCTGCCCAAGACTTCGGCGCCTGATCCGGCCACATTGGTGCGCTGTTTTGAAAAAGGACTGGAAGAATGCGGGCAGGTCTTGTTTGTCAGCATATCATCAGGCTTGAGCAGCACCTATCAGACAGCTCAACTGGCCAGCCAAATGGTCAATCATCCCCAGGTAAAATTGTTTGACACCCGGACAGCATCGTTGGGAACCGGGATTGCCGCCATCCAGGCGGCCGACTTGGCAGCGCAGGGACGAACCCTGGATGAAATTCTGGATGCGCTTGAACCATTGAGAGAGCGCCGCGAAGTACTGTTTACCCTTGATACGCTGGAGAACATCGTCAAGGGCGGCAGGCTCAGCAAACTGCAGGGAATGGCCGCGACTGTGCTGAATATCAAACCCATCCTGCGGGGCAACCCCCAGGGAGTGCCGGAAGTGGCGGAAAAGATCATGGGCAGGAAAAAAGCCTTGCAGCGACTGACCGACATGCTGGGCGAGGTATACAATCGAGACTTGCTGCGAGACAAAATGATCGGCATCAGCCATGTATCCTGTCCGGAAGATGCCCACCGGTTAGCCGCTGCCATCAAGCAAAAATACCTGCCGCAGCCGGAGATCATCGTTGCGGAAATGGGGGCGACCATCGGCAGCTATGCCGGGGTAGGGGGACTGATGGTCAGTGTGTATTAACGCCGCCCGGCCATTCATGCCCGTATCAGGTCAAATAGGCAGTTCATTGTTCTATGCCTGTTCCTGTCAGGCTTGAAGAAAGAGAAGCACCATCGCACAAGGAGAAGATGCTGTCATGGAACCCCTCAGCCCGAGATTGCAGGCAATTGTAGATTTGATTGGCAACGGTGCCAGCATGGCCGACATCGGTTCTGACCATGCCCGCCTGCCTCTCTATTTGCTCCAAAACGGTCGGATATCCCGCGCGATTGCCACTGAATTGAGGGATGGACCTTTCCGGCGAACCTTGGCGGCCGTTGAACGCTGCCATCTGCGGCAGCAAATCGATGTCCGTCAGGGAGACGGACTGCAGACCTTGGCAGCAGGCGAGGTTGACGTGGTGGTAATTGCCGGCCTGGGCGGAGACAGCATTGCCGCTATTCTCTCCCATGACTGGAGCAAGGCCGAGCGCTTTCCTCGCTATGTTTTCCAGCCCATGACCAAAGCAGACGTATTGCGCAAGACGCTGGCTGCCAGGGGTTGGCCGATTTTAGAGGAAAAGCTGCTGCTGGACAACGGCCGCTATGTAGTGATTCTGGTCAGCCAACCAGACTGCACCCCCTATCCGCTTGACGAAATGGAAGCCGAGTTCGGAACAGAAATATTGCAGGCCGATGATGAAATAAAACGTGCGTATTTGTTTCATTTTATGCAAAAATATAATAAAATTTATGCAAGCTTGGATAAATCGGCCCGGCAGGACAAAGAGCACTGGGCCAAAACCTGTTGGGAGCGAATACAACGATTGGAGATGATTCTTGATGCCAGTTACCGTCCGGGAAATCAGCAGAATAATGGAAGCCCTTTACCCGACTGACATTGCCGAAAACTGGGACAATGTCGGCTTGCAAATCGGCTCAATGACCGGCCCGGTCAAAAGCATCATGATCACCCTTGAAGCCGATCGGGAAATTGTCACAGAAGCCATTCGGCAGCACATCGATCTCATCATCACCCACCATCCGTTGTTTTTCAAACCCCTCAAAACAATTAACTTCGATCATCCCCAGGGTGAACTGATTAAAAACCTGATCCGTCACAACATTCATCTTTACTCTGCCCACACCAACCTGGATGCCGGCAGCGCCGGGCTGAATCAATATTTGGCAGAGCAATTGGAATTGCAGCAGATTAGACTTTTAAACCGCAGTTACAGCGAAACGCTGTACAAACTGGTGGTCTATGTGCCGGCAGACCATGAAGCGCAGGTGCGGGAAAGTATCACCGCCGCCGGCGCAGGGCATATTGGCCAATATTCCCATTGCACCTATCGAGTGGCCGGGACCGGAACGTTTCTGCCCGGGGAAGGCAGTCAGCCTTTTATCGGTACGCCGGGGCAAATGGAGGAAGTCCGCGAATACCGTTTGGAAACCATCGTCCCCAAGAATTTGCTGGGAAAAGTGCTGGACAGCATGAAGCAAAGCCATCCCTACGAGGAAGTTGCCTATGATGTCTATCCGCTGGCCAACCAAGGCACGACCTATAGCCCCGGCCGAATGGGGGTATTGTCTCGCTCCATGACCTTGGGGGACTTCTGTCAGCATGTCAAACAAAAATTGGCAGTCGATACCTTGCGGATCGTTGGCGAGGCAGAGGATACCGTGCAAAAAGTTGCCCTGGTCAGCGGCTCTGGAGCAGGTTTTATTGATCAGGCTCACCGCCAGGGCTGTGACGTTCTCTTGACCGGAGATTTAAAATACCATGAAGCCAAAGATGCCCAGGCTCTTGGTTTGAAAATCATTGATGCCGGGCACCAGCAGATGGAACGGCTGATGGCCCCATTGCTGGCGGGACAATTGCGCGCTGCCTGCCGCGAAAAAGGTTGCGAAATAACGATTGTCACCTGCTTCAGCCGGGAATGCATTCAAACCATCTAACCCAAACCCGGTATTTAGGGAAGACTGCCTTGCGAAAAATATGTCGGAAAATTTCAGTAAAATAGAAGGGTTTTTCTATTTATTGTGGAATCAAAACCAAAAGTAAGGTATCATTGGGTTAGCAAAGAAATTACAACCATTCCGGCCCGAAATCTCGCAATTATTTTTCCCGCTCAACTGAGTGTTTTAAATAAAAAACAATGAAGAGTTTGTGACAAGCGAGGTGATTCTATCGAAGTGTGACCGGGTGCCCATTTGATTGGGATTTTCGCATTAAACCATGTATAAAAACTGGTTAAACAGGGAAACTGAAACTAGAGTTTTTTTCAAAGAATAACCTAAAAATAAAAAAATTTTAGAAAATAATGGTTTATTAGCAGGAATCGCCGATTTTATGATGAATGTAGAAAATAGTACTAAAATATTTTAAGGGAGGATTATGTCGTGAACAAATCGGAACTCGTAAAAGCATTGGCTGAAAAGGCTGAAATTACCCAAAAGGATGCTGCAAAAGCATTGGATGCAGTGGTAGAAACCATTCAAGATGCGCTTGCAAAAGGCGACAAAGTTCAAATTATCGGATTTGGCAGTTTTGAAGTACGTGACCGCAAGGCCAGAAAAGTCATAAGCCCTGCCAATGGCCAAGAGATTACCGTTCCCGCTACCAAAGTTCCGGCATTCAAGCCAGGCAAATCCCTCAAAGAAGCTGTGGCTGTAAAGAAAGCAGCGAAAGCTCCCAAAGCCAAGAAAGCAGCGAAAAAGAAATAAGAAAAGAAAACAGGAAATAAAAATGGAAATGAAAAGAGGTGTAAGCACGTACACCTCTTTTTTTTGGTGAATTTTGGGGATTTTCCCCAAAATTCACTTTTAGATCTTGAGGTCCTGGCGGCGCAGTTCGGCCAGCAGTTCTCGTTCGACCGGGGGGTTGGCGGGATTGATGTCCAACTGGGGCAAGCCGGCGGCTTTGATGGCTTTCGTGGTGAAGTTGTTGGACAACTGCTGTTTGCGGCCTACCTCTTCCTCCAGCAAATGAATTACCAGCACCGGTTGGAAAGTTACAGCTTCCAAAATGGCGAGATCAACACTGCGCTCTTTTAATCGCTGCCAGTATTCCTGTTGCCGGGGCACATCCGTCACACCGATGAGTTCCGACAGATGCAGATGGGGAACAACGATATAATCAGTGTCGTGCAGCAACCGGGCCAGGCTGTGATAAATGGTAATTTCCCGCGGGTTCATAACCTGGGCTTTCTTCTGGTACGGCAGAGTGCTGGTATCTACCCAGGAATCACTGATATCGATCACTTCCCCTTGTTTGGGGCTGCTTTTGGCGCGGTTCAGCTGGTCTTTAACCATGTCTACGATCAGTTTGGCGATGATCAGGATAATGATCACGGCGATGAATTGTCCCATTACGATACCTCCCGGTTAAAAGCTGTTGTGATGTATCATTCTTATTATACCAGTCCTGCAGCAATTAATAACGAGAAACCTTGCAGGCATGTTAAGTTGACACAAAGAGAAAATAATATTTAATTAAGGGATGCGGATATGATATATTTAATAAATCCCATCCCCGGTTTATTCCGGAAAAACAAAGGGTTTGAACTGGAGGTCAGCCAAGTGAAATACCAAAGCAGCCGAGGCCAATTTCATTCGGTTTCCGCAGCAGAAGCTGTGAAAATGGGCATCGCACCTGATGGAGGACTGTTTGTCCCAGATTCTATTCCTGTTTTACAATCCCACGACATTGCAGCCATGCAGCAGCAGGATTATCAGAGCCGGGCGTGCCAGGTCATGGCCTGTTATCTGGATGACTTTACCGCGGCGGAGATTGCCGACTGTGTCAATGCGGCCTACAATCCTGCGGGGTTTGACCATGAAGGCATAGCGCCGTTACGACAATTAGAGCCAAACGTATTTATTCAGGAATTGTGGCACGGGCCCACCGCCGCTTTTAAAGACATGGCCCTGCAGTTCCTGCCGCATCTGATGATATACAGCGTCCAAAAGACCCAGGAGGAAAGCGAAATTGTGATCCTGGTGGCGACTTCCGGGGATACCGGCAAGGCTGCCCTGGC
>DAOTHZ010000099.1:0-6435 GCA_035447945.1 Syntrophomonas sp. | reverse complement strand
AATACTGTGATTTCAAGAGATATTGAAAGAAAATGAAAGTTTATTAAGGGAGGATAAGGAATGCCATTAATAGAGGGACTTAAAAAAGTGATGGTGATCGGCTCCGGGCCCATCATCATCGGCCAGGCGGCCGAATTTGACTATGCCGGCACCCAGGCTTGCCGGGCCTTGAAAGAGGAAGGCATCGAAGTGGTGCTGTTAAACAGCAATCCGGCTACCATCATGACCGATACCAACATCGCTGATCATGTCTATATGGAACCCATCACCATTGCCACCGTCAGCAAGATTCTGGACAAGGAAAAACCGCAGGGCATTATCGCCACCCTGGGCGGACAGGTGGGGCTGAACATGGCCCTGGCCCTGGATCGGGAAGGCATTCTGGCGCGTACCGGGGTGCCGCTGCTGGGAACGCCGCTGGAAGCGATTGCCCGCGCCGAAGACCGGGAACTGTTTAAGCAAACCATGGAAGAAATTGCTGAACCGGTGCCGGAGAGTGATATCGTCACTTCGGTGGAAGCCGCGCTGGCTTTTGCTGATCAGATCGGCTACCCGGTGATCGTTCGTCCGGCCTATACGCTGGGCGGAACCGGCGGCGGCAATGCCGTGAATAGAGAAGAACTGCTCCGGATTGCCCAGAAGGGGATCAAGAGCAGTCCCATCGGACAGATCCTCATCGAGCGCAGCGTGGCCGGTTACAAGGAAATCGAATTCGAAGTCATGCGCGACGCCAACGACAACTGCATCACCATTTGCAGTATGGAAAACGTTGATCCGGTGGGGATTCATACCGGGGACAGCATCGTTGTCGCACCTGCCCAGACGCTGACCGATGAAGAGTATCAAATGCTGCGGGCGGCCTCCATTAAAATCATCCGTGCGCTCAAGATTGCGGGGGGCTGTAATGTGCAGTTCGCCCTGGATCCGTTTAGTAAAAAATATTTTGTCATCGAGGTCAACCCGCGGGTCAGCCGCTCCTCGGCGCTGGCTTCCAAGGCGACCGGTTATCCCATCGCCAAGGTGACCACCAAGATCGCCATTGGCTATCATCTGGACGAAATTCCCAATGTGGTGACCGGTAAAACCACCGCCTGTTTCGAGCCGGCCATCGATTATGTGGTGCTTAAAATGCCGCGCTGGCCCTTCGACAAGTTTGTCTTTGGCGACCGCCGCCTGGGTACGCAAATGAAAGCCACCGGTGAGGTCATGGCTATCGACCGCAGTTTTGAAGCGGCCTTTTTGAAGTCCATCCGCTGTTTGGAACTGGGCATCAACGGCCTGCGCCTGCCCGAGTTGGCGGATATCTCCGACGAATCACTGCGCAATCGGCTCAAAGAGGCCGATGATGAACGCATCTTCATGGTGGCGGAAGCCTTCGGCCGCAGCCTGAGCATCGATGAGGTCTGGGAGATCACTCGCATTGACAAATATTTTCTCCAGAAAATCAAGAACATCATTGATTTTACCCGCCGCCTGAGCGAACAGGAACTGGATGTTGAACTGCTGCGAGAAGCCAAAAAGACCGGCTTTTCGGATATTGAAATCGCCCATTTGCAGGAAGGTCTGCAGGAAGTGCATATTCACCGTCTGCGCACCGACAAGGGTGTCATTCCTACCTACAAGCTGGTCGACACCTGCGCGGCTGAGTTTGATGCCGTTACCCCCTATTTTTATTCCTGTTATGAAGATGAAAACGAAGCCACCCATGATCCGCTGGCCAAAAAGATTCTGGTCATCGGCTCGGGCCCGATCCGCATCGGCCAGGGAGTGGAGTTTGACTATTGTTCCGTGCATTGTGTCTGGGCGCTGCGCGAAGCCGGCATCAAAGCCATTATCGTCAACAACAATCCGGAAACGGTCAGCACTGACTTTGATACCTCCGACCGGCTCTATTTTGAACCGCTGGTCTTCGAAGATGTACTCAATATCATAGATGAGGAAAAACCGGACGGGGTTATCGTTCAATTCGGCGGACAGACCGCCATCAATCTGGCCCAGCCGCTCAACAATGTGGGGGTCAGGATCATTGGTACTTCCAATGACAGCATTGATCGCGCCGAAGACCGCGATCGCTTCGATACCCTGGTGGAAGAGCTGGGCATTCCCCGTCCCCCGGGCAAAAGCGTATTCACCGTCGAAGATGCCATCCGGGCCGCGGAAACCATTGGCTATCCGGTGCTGCTGCGTCCTTCCTATGTGCTGGGCGGGCGCGCCATGGAGATCATTTACAACCGGACGGAACTGGAACACTACATGGCCACCGCCGTCAAGGTCAGCCGGGAACATCCGGTGCTGGTCGACAAGTATCTGCTGGGTACGGAAATTGAAGTGGATGCCGTCTGTGACGGCCAGCAGGTTCTGATTCCGGGGATCATGCAGCACATTGAAAGAGCCGGAGTTCATTCCGGCGACAGCATGGCGGTTTTTCCGGCATACTCCCTGCGCCCGGAAATCATTGGCAAAGTCGTGGAGTATACCACCCAACTGGCCCTGGCCTTGAAAGTCAAAGGCTTGATCAATATTCAATTTGTGGAATTCCAGCAGGAACTGTATGTGCTGGAAGTCAACCCCCGTTCCAGTCGGACGGTGCCTTTTATCAGCAAGGTGACCGGGATTCCCCTGGTCAAACTGGCCACCGAAATCATGTTGGGCAAAAACCTGCCGTCTTTGGGTTATCAGAGCGGCTTGCAGCCGGCGCCGGACTTTTTCGCCGTCAAGGTACCGGTCTTTTCCTTCAATAAACTGGAGCAGGTTGACATTACCCTGGGACCGGAAATGAAATCCACCGGAGAAGTCATGGGCATCGACCGTTCTTTAAAAACCGCTCTTTATAAAGGGCTGGTGGCGGCGGGGATGGTCATTCCGCAAAAGGGAACCATTGTCGCTACCATCGCCGACAAGGACAAACAGGAAGCCATCCCGATTCTGAAAGGCTTTTATGAGCTGGGATTTAAATTGATTGCCACCCAGGGGACCGCGGAAGCGCTGCGCCAGGCCGGGGTGGAAGTGGAATCGGTCAGGAAAATGAAAGAAGGCTCTCCTCACATTGCTGATCTTATTCGCCAGGGGAAAGCCGACTTTATCGTCAATACCATGACCCACGGACGCGATCAGTTCAGCGACGGCTTTTTCATCCGCCGGGCCGCAGTGGAGCTCTCCGTTCCCTGTCTGACTTCGCTGGATACTTTGAAAGTCATGCAGGAAGTCATCGCTGAAGGAGAGAAAATAGACGATATGGAAGTGAAATCACTGCAGGAATATGTGGCCGGGTCGTTATCGCCCGGACAAGGATGATAAAGGAGTGGAAGCAATGGCAACGCTGGAGCAGGCCCTGGTCATCAGCAACGAGCAGATGGCCGCCGACCTTTATGAATTGGAAATGATTGCGCCGCAGGTCGCAAGCCTGTGCAAACCCGGGCAATTTTTGCAGGTGCGGATGGATGTCAATCATGATCCGCTGCTGCGACGGCCGATCAGTGTCTACGATGTCGACCAGGATCGGGGGACCATCACCCTGCTGTACAAAGTGGTAGGGCGAGGTACAAATCTGCTGACCACCGTCAAATCCCAGGAATCTCTGGATATCATGGGACCGTTGGGGAACGGCTTCGGCTTGCCGGCCCAGCCCGTTCGGGCTGTGTTGGTAGGGGGAGGCGTGGGCATTGCCCCCTTGCTTTATCTGGCCCGCCGCTTGCTGGCCATGCAGAGCGAAGTCACGGTGCTTTATGGAGCAGGCAACCGCCGCGAACTGGTGGCCGCCCAGCGCTTTGAAAATATAGGTGCGCAAGTACTGACCGCCACCCTGGATGGCAGCGAAGGATTCCAGGGGTTGGTGACCGAGCTGCTGACCGCACAAATCAAACCGGAAGAGACCGATTGCATTTATACCTGCGGGCCGGAAATCATGATGGCAGCGGTGGCGGCTTTTGCCGTCCGGCATCAGATTGTGGGAGAGTGCTCGCTGGAAGAAAATATGGCTTGTGCGGTGGGGGCCTGTCTGGGCTGCGCCCGCAAACTGAAGAGTACCGATACCCATTACGTCAAGGTCTGCAAGGACGGTCCTGTTTTTAGTCTGCAGGGTATCGAGCTATACAATGGAGGGGTGTCATGAACAGGGATCATAGCGAAGACCAGGCAAGCATCAATCTCAGCGTAAATCTGGGCGGCATCATGATGAAAAATCCGGTGGCAGTGGCCTCCGGCACTTTTGGCTACGGGTTTGAATATGCTGATTTTATCGACAGCCGCACCATCGGCGCAGTCATCGTCAAAGGCACCACCCTGGAGGCCCGTCCCGGCAACCTGCCGCCCCGCATCACCGAAACCCCGGCCGGCATGCTCAATGCCATCGGCCTGGAAAACCCCGGCGTAGAAGTTTTTTTGCAGGAATATCTGCCGGCCCTGCGTGAACAAGGGGTTACGGTGATTGCCAACATCGCCGGCAATTCGCTGGAAGATTACGCCCAAATGGCGGCCCGCCTGGAAGGTCACACCGGCATCGCGGGGATCGAGCTGAACATCTCCTGTCCCAATGTCAAGCAGGGCGGGCTGCAGTTCGGTACCGACCCGCACATGGTGCAAAATGTGGTGGCTGCCGTCAAGGCGGAAAGCTCGCTGCCGGTCATGCCCAAACTGTCCCCCAATGTGACCGACATCGTCGCCATTGCCAAGGCAGCCCAGGCAGGCGGCGCTGATGCGCTGTCCATGATTAACACCTTGCTGGGCATGGCTATTGACGTCAGAACCCGCCGTCCGGTGCTGGGCAATGTGTTTGGCGGCTTGTCCGGACCGGCCATCAAACCGGTGGCCCTGCGCATGATTTATCAGGTTTACCGCGAAGTCAATCTGCCCATTCTGGGCGGCGGGGGGATTATGAATCCCACCGACGCCCTGGAATTTATCATGGCCGGCGCCAGCGCCGTTTCCATCGGCACCGGCATCTTTGTCAATCCCCGTCTGGCCGCGGACATTGCCGCCGGGATGGAACAATACCTGCGCGACAATGATTTACAGGATATATCCCAACTGGTGGGGGCAGCGGTGAACAGATAACCGGGCAGGCTGCCGATGCTCCGGAACAGGCAACGCTCCAGATGTTTTGCCGGAATGGTATCACCACGAGAGAGGAAAAAGGGGCAGGAGGATGAAAGAATGAAAAAAACAACAGCAGTCTTCGCTATCATGCTGATCTTGATCCTGGCTGTCAGCGGGATCGTTCCTTCGATTGCAGCGGCGCCGCCGCAATCGCTCACGATTCTGTTTACCCATGATCTGCATGACAATTTGCTGCCGTTTTATGTGGCCGACGGTGACAGCATTGCCCGAAGGGGCGGTTTTGCCCGCCTGCAGACGGTGATTGATCAGCAGCGTGCGCTTGATCCGCAGCTGCTGTTGGCAGACGCGGGAGATTATTCCATGGGAACCTTGTTTCAGACAATCTTTGCGGCAGAAGCGCCGGGACTGAGATTGATGGGGCAGATGGGCTACGATGTGACCACGCTGGGCAATCATGAATTTGATTTTCGTCCGCAGGGTCTGGCGGATAGTTTGCAGGCTGCCCGCCGCAGTCAGGAGCCCTTGCCGCAGATTGTCAGCGCCAATATTGCTTATCCGGTGGATGAGCATGGTAAAATCATCGGGCAGGATTTGCAGCAGCTGCAGCAGGCCATGACTGATTATGGCGTAAAACCGTATACCATTCTGGAACGCAAAGGATACAAAATCGGCGTATTTGGCTTGATGGGAAACGAAGCCGCCTCGAACGCACCCATGGCCGGGGTGACCTTTGACGATCCGCTGAAAAAGGCACGGCAGATCACCGACCAGCTGATCCAGCAGGAAAAAGTGGATCTGATTCTCTGTTTGTCTCATTCAGGGACGGTGGAAGACCCCAAAAAATCGGAAGATGTTATCCTGGCCCAAAAAGTTCCGGAAATCGATGTGATCATCAGCGGGCATACCCACAGCCGCCTGGAACAACCCATCGTGGTGGGGGATACCTATATTTGTTCCGCGGATGAATACGGTCAGAATCTGGGGATGATTACCCTGCAACCGGTCTCTGCCGGCAAGTGGCAGCAAATGAGCTATCGCCTCCTCCCCATCGATGACCAGGTCGCGGCGGATGCCCGCATCAATCAGCGGCTCACCGATTTTAAAAAACGGGTGCAGGAACACTACCTGGACCGCATGGAAATGCAGTTTGATCAAACCCTGGCCTACATTCCCTTCAATTATCAGGATATTTCCGCCATTGGCAGCCAGCATGCAGAGCAGCCTTTGGGCAATCTAATCTCGGATGCCTATCTTTATGCGGTGAAGCAGGCAGAAGCAGAGGACTACGAACCCGTTGCGGCAGCCGTAGTTCCCTACGGAACGATCCGGGCTTCTTTTGTCAAAGGCGATATTACGGTGGCCGATGCCTTCAATGTCAGT